>NZ_JBICZB010000122.1:0-14047 GCF_043201815.1 Kitasatospora sp. NPDC048296 | reverse complement strand
GACTTTCTTCGCCGATCGTTGATCTACAGGTGTCCCGTTGCCTCGTTCAAGCCCCCTTGACCTGCGCACTCACGCCATAACGCAGCGGCGTTGGACATCGCTCCTACACGCCCACGGCACCGAGGACCAGAGCGGTGACGGCGTCCCGGTGCGCGCGCTTGTTCTGCCAGTGCAGCCTGCGGCCGGCCTCGACCACGACACCGAACCCCGCGTGCACCAGGACCCGGGCCTGGCGCGGGTCCAACTCCGGTCGGGCCAGCCGCAGTTGCTGCTCCCACGCGGCGATGTGCTCGCGCTGCGCGAGAATCAAGGGCTGCCGCAGGTCGGTCGGCAAGCCGCCGATCTCGGCTTCGGCGACGCTGGTGAGCGCGGTGTGCTCGAAGCTGTAGGCCACGTACGTCGCCGCCAGCGAGACCACGGCGTCGTGCGGGTCGGTCACCTCGTTGAGGCTCTGGTCGACAGCCTGGGCCAGCAGTCCCGCCGCCTGCAGGCACGCCGCCACCAGGATGTCCACCTTGGTGGGGTAGTGGCGGTAGATCGCGGACGGGGCCAGCCCCACTGCCTCTGCGATCTGGCCGTTCGTGACCTTGGCGAACCCGTCCCGCGCGAACAGCGGAACGGCGGCGGCCAGAATCTCCGCGCGCCGAGTGCGCGGCACCGGCTGGACAGGCAGTTCGACTGAGCGCGGGCCGCCGACGGCCCTCGTCGGGTCGGTTGCGGACACGCGCAGGGCGGACGCCAACAGCGCGTCCTCAAGCCGACGTTGGGCGATGGAGACGCGATGCATCGCGACGGACCCGATCGCGCCGAGGGCCGCTGCAGCGCGCAGCTCCGCGTCGGGCAGCGGGAACTCGCGCCGCACCACCTCGGTCACCCGACCGGCGACGCGTGCGACCTTCGCCCCGAGGAGTCGGCCGTCCTCGGGGTCGAGGTACCGGGCCTCCCATCGGTAGAGGCCGCCCGACGCGCGATGGGCCACGGCGACCCGGGTGGCGGCGCCGAGGACCTCCGCCAGGTCCGCCCCGGGCGGCACCTCGTCGAGCGCTGCGACGAGTCGGTCCACCAGGACGTTCGCACATTCGGCGAACAGCGCGTACTTGTTGGGGAAGTGCCGGTACAGGGCCGCCGCGCTGATTCCCACGCCGGCGGCGATCTCCTCCATGGACGCCGCGTTGTAGCCGCGCTCGCTGAACACCCGGCCGGCCGCCTCGACGATGAGCTGCTTGCGGTTGCGCGGTCGACTGGCCGCGATCGGCACGGTGATCACCGGCAGGGAGACGTACGGAGAGGCAGGACCATGCCCACCAGTGAATCACAAGACGATCGAAGGGCCGAACCTGTCCGGCGCCGACCGCGCCGGACGTGACTCGCGGTTCACTTCCCATGTGATTTCTCGTTAACGAAACGCTTCTTGTTCGGCGGCATCGCGGGCATAATGGCGCACGATCCCCGACCCATCCGGAACTCGAGGAGTGGCATGTCCAGCGATACGGCTCCCGCCTGGTCCTTCCGGCACCACTGGATGGCACAGGCGGCCACCCATGCCGCGATGCGGCCTGACAAGCCCGCGCTGCGCTACCTCGGGGCCACCACGACCTGGGCCCAGCTGTCGCGGCGGTCGTTGCAACTGGCCGCCGCGCTCGCCCACCGAGGTGTGCGCGCGGGTGACCGGGTGGCCATGCTCACCCTGAACCACCCCTGGTTCGTGGAAAGCGTGTTCGCGGCGAACAGCCTGGGCGCCATGGCCGTCCCGCTCAGCTTCCGGCTCGCGCCGCCGGAGCTCGGCTACATCCTGGCCGATTGCACGCCGTCGGCCATCGTGGTCGACTCAGGGCTGTTGCCGCTGCTCAACGCGGTGCCCACCGCCGCATCGATCGGCACGGTGATCGTCATCGGCGAGTCGGACACGGCCGAAGGGCACGCCCGGTACGAGGACTTCCTGGCCGCGCACGAGCCGATGGAGCTGCCGGGCATCAGCGAGGAGTCCACGGCGCTGATCATGTACACCTCGGGCACCACCGGCCGACCGAAAGGGGTGATGCTCTCCCACCGCAACATGCAGGTACAGGCGATCACCTGCATTCGGGCCATGGAGATCTTCGACGACTCCGATGTCAGCTTTCTGGCCGCACCCTTCTTCCACATCGCGGGGCTGGGTTCGATCGTCGCGAACTTCCTGGTCGGCGGCACGGTGGTGATCCACCCGCTCGGAGCCTTCGATCCGCAGGCCGTGCTCGACGCCTACGAACGCGAGGGCGCCACCATCGTCTTCAACGTACCGCAGCAGTGGGACCTGCTCTGCGCCCAGCCTGACATCGACAAGCGGGATCTGAGGCTGCGCATCATCAGCTGGGGTGCGGCGCCCGCGAGCGATGTGACGCTGCGTGCCATGGGCGAGAGGTTTCCCGATGCCCTGAACGTCGCGGTGTTCGGCCAGACCGAGACCTCGCCGATCACCTGCGTCCTTCGCGGAAAGGACTCGCGGCGCAAGCTCGGCTCGGTCGGCCGGCCGATCCCGACCATCCAGTACCGCATCGTCGACGCGTGCATGAACGACGTCGCCGTGGGCGAGGTCGGCGAGATCGTCTACCGCGGCCCCACGGTGACGCAGGGGTACTGGAACAAGCCCCAGGAGACCGCGGACGCTTTCGACGGCGGCTGGTTCCACTCCGGCGACTTGGTGAGGATGGACGAGGAGGGGTTCGTCTGGGTTGTCGACCGCAAGAAGGACATGATCATCAGCGGTGGCGAGAACATCTACTGCGCCGAGCTCGAGAACGTCATCGCGGAGCACCCGCAGGTGCGGGAGGTCGCGGTGATCGGCAGGTCCGACGAGCGCTGGGGCCAAGTGCCGGTCGCGTTCGTCGCCCTTGCAACGGACGCCGACCTGACTCTGAGCACCTTGACGGGGTTCCTCGATGGGAAGCTTGCCTCCTTCAAGAGGCCCAAGGACCTCGTCGTGGTTCCCGAGCTTCCCCGCAACGCGGGCGGAAAGGTCGTCAAGAGCCTTCTGCGTATCCAGGACGGCGCGCAGGCACAAGGGCAGGACTGAGCTTGTTCTTCAACCTCTGCCGGTGGTCGGCCTACGGCTGACCGCAGGTTTCGGCGCTCCCCGGACAGTGGGACTGGTGACGGCTCCGGCTTTACGATCACGACATGATCAAAGGAGTGATGTTCGACTTCTCCGGCACACTGCTGCGCATCGAGTCGACCACAGAGTGGCTCGGCGCGGTCCTGACGGCGGCTGGCATCCGTCCGGTTGGCACGGATTTCACCGACTGGGTACAGCGGCTGACGGAGTACGGAGCGCTACCGGGCGGACCGGCACCGCTGCACGTGCCCACGCACCTCGAAACACTCTGGCGTGAGCGGGACCTGAGTGCCGACCAGCACCGAGCCGCCTACACCGCATTGGCCCAGGAGGCCGGGCTGCCAGTACCGGAGTTGGCGCAGGCACTCTATGACCGCCACATGACGCCCGCCGCCTGGCAGCCCTACCCAGATGCCGAACCGACGCTGCGTGAACTGCGGAGGCGGGGGCTCCCGGTGGCTGTGGTGAGCAACATCGGTTGGGACCTTCGGCCGGTCTTCCGCGCCCACGGACTGGACGAGCTGATCGACACCTACCTGCTCTCCTTCGAGCTGGGCGCGCAGAAGCCCGACCCGGTGATCTTCAGGGCTGCCTGCGACCGGCTCGGCCTGTCACCCGCCGATGTACTGATGGTCGGCGACGACCGCATCGCGGACGGCGGCGCGCAGGTCCTGGGCTGCCCGGTGTACTTCGTAGACCACCTGCCGGTCGATCGGCGCCCGGGCGGACTGGCCCCGGTCTTGGGCCTGCTCGGGTCCTCATAGCCGACTTCTTCGGGAGAGCTCGACGGTCAAAGACTGCGGGATTCCACGTTCGCCGGACAGCGAAGTGGCCTTGGGGTGATCATGTGCGCTGTCAAGACGCTGATGATCAAACCAAGGCCATGAAGGTGAGTCTGCTGGACGATGCTGCCCGCGTCGAGTCCCTGTCCGTGTTGTCCAGGTTTCGGGCCGACTTCTACGACTGCCTGACTGCCCGGGCGGACGCGCTGTTCGAGCTGACCGACGCGCTTCTGTGCGCTGACGGACCGGTGAAGTCGTTGGTCGACCTGACGCTGACCGCCGAGCACCGGCGCGGCCATGGCGCGCTCTATGGCGGGCTCAACTGCGGTCGGATCGAGACCGACCGGCTTCGTGCCGAGCTGGCTGGGCTGCCGCTGCCGAGGACGGACGACGCGCGGACCGTGCTCGGCGTGGACGTCAGCCCCTGGCTGCGGTCCGACGCCCCCACCAGTGCGAACCGGCTGTTCTGTCACGCCTACGGACGAGCGAAGAGCCTCTCGCAGTTCATTCCCGGCTGGCCCTACTCCTTTGTTGCCGCACTGGAGTCCGGACGCACATCGTGGACAGGGATCCTGGACGCGGTCAGGCTCGGCCCCGAGGACGACGCCACCGCCGTGACCGCCCACCAGCTCCGCACCGTGGTCGAGCGGCTGATCGCATCCGGGCACTGGAGAGACGGCGACCCGGACATCCTGATCGTGATGGACGCCGGCTACGACGTCACCCGCCTCGCCTACGTCCTGGCGGATCTGCCCGTCGAGGTCCTCGGCCGGATCCGCTCCGACCGGGTGCTGCGACTGCCCAAGCCGCCCCGGGCACCGGGCACCAACGGCCGCCCACCCAAGTACGGCCCCGAGTTCGCCCTGGCCACGCCGCGCGGAGAAGGCCACGTGCCAGAGCAGGTGGACCTGCGGGTCCTCCACGGGCTGTCTCCTTCCTCGCGTACGGGTGTGTTCGTCAGTAAGCCGACCACCAGCCCGGGCTTCCGCCTGTGGGACCCGTCGGTGTCTCGGAGGCGACCAGCGCAGCGGCGCGACGGGGATCGCCGTCCGCCCGGTCGAGCAGCGCCGGCACGGAGTACTCCGCTGCCGTGGTGTCGAGACCGATGAACAGGCCGGGGCCGAAGCGTTCGCGAAACAGGCCGGCTCCCAAGTCGGGCCGGAGCCGGTGGAGTTCGCTGACGAGTTTCCAGGCCGTGGCGTCCTGCTGTGCCCGGTGCGCCGGGTCGCAGGCGTGCACGGCCTCGGTGACGCCAGTGTCGTCGGGGTCGTAGTTCCGCAGGGCCGGGAGCAGTTGGGGGTTGCCGGTGATCTCTGCCGCGCTGAAGGTGAGGACGTCGGTGCCCTCGGGATCGTCGAGCAGTTCCCTCAGCAGCGGGACGGCGCGCGGGTCGTGGCGGCGGGCCAGTCCGCGGATGCCCTCCGCGCGGGTATCCGGATCCGCGTCCGTCGTGCGCTCCCAGAGTGCGGAGCGGATCGCCGGACTGTCGACCTCGGCCTGGAAGCCCAGCGTGAACGTCGCCCAGTTGCGGACCTCCCGGCATTCGTCCCGGGTCAGCGTGATGAGCGCGCGGATGTCCGGCCCGTCCGGCAGGCCGGTGAGGACGCCGGCGAACGAGACGGCCACCTGCCCGCGGATCTCGGCGTCGGGATGCCCGGCGAGGGCGACCAGGACCGGAACAGCGCGCCCGTCGCATGTCCGCTCCATGGCACGGGCGAGGGAGCACAACACGTTGACGTCCTTCTCCCGCTCCGCGAGGAGGGCCAGCGCGGCCGCCGCCGTGGTCCGGACCGCCTCGTTCTGGTCGCACGCGTGGTACAGCAGGTCGCAGCCCATCGCCCGCTCGGCCCGGTCGCCCGAACCGAGAAGCCCCAGGCCGAACCCCAGCGACTCCACCCCGCCCCCGGCTGCCTGCCGCATCAGCGCCTCGTACTCGTCCCAGTCCCGGGCCTCCTCGGCCACCCGTGCTGCTGCCAGTGCCACTTCGACCAGTCCCGTGATCACGATCGCTTCCCTCTCCATCTGAACGACTCCTCCTCGACCCACGCCGGCACGGCGCTGTGAATCAGCGCGCGGGCGAGCTGCCCGCCCAATCAGTGCCTGTGCCGACGCGTTGAAGGCGATCGGGTCCGGGGTGCTCGGGTCGCAGCCGACGAGGGAGACGGTGCCCAGCGCGGTCAGGGCCAGGGCGAGGGCGCCGTGCCGCCGAGGAGTACGGCGCGGTGCCCTCGCACCTGGGGTCTCGGAGAGGCCCTGCGGGGTGGAGAGCAGGACGCCGACCGTCTCTCCGCGCGAGCCGCCTACGGTCCGGTTCGGTCGTCGCACTGCTCTGTTCCGCCCCACGTCGATCACCGGGTACGTCACAGGAGCTTGGCCGAGGCATCGTGAGGATTCGATGAGGACGGGTGCGGCCGATCCTGGCCGTCCTGCTGGGACTTCGGCCTGTGTGCGATGACGGATGGCGCCCGTGTAACGATCACCCTCATGCTCACGAACCCGCTGACCGAAGACGAGCTGCGCCCTGACGAACGCTGCCCGCCGCCGACCTGCGACCTCTGCGGCGAGCCGACAGACGATGAGGCGTCGATCGAGGTGGACGTCATCCGCAACAACGCCTGGACGCTGTACCTCCTTTACTGCTCGGAGGAGCACCTCAGGGAGCACCTGTCCGGCCCGCTCCCGGCGCCGGAACCGGAGTACGACCCGGCTCCCGCTCCGGCCGATCCGACTGACGAGCCCTGGGGCATCGGGCCCGGCTGCGCATACGCCATGCTGGCGCTGGCCGGCGCGCTGTTCCTGCTCGGTGCGCTGGAGGGGCTCGGAGTGTCGCTCTGGTAGCGGTGGACCTCGGTGCCTCATCAAATCCTCACGTCCAGCCTGCCAACCTCGTCCGGGCCGCTACACCTGGCACCGAAAGGCGAAGCCATGAAAGACCGCAAGGGTCTCTGGGAGCGGGTTCTCGGCGCCGGTCCGGAGAAGCCGTGGTTCGTGCTGGCCGCCGCCCTGCTGTTCTGGACCGGCCTGCTGGTGAACCAGGCGTTCATGGTCTTCACCGGCCGTACGGATCACCCGACCGCCGTCATCTCGCTCTTCCTGCTGCCGTTCGGCGTGCTGCACGCCGCTACGGCCATCGTCCACAAGCTGCGCGGAAACCGCGGCAGCCGCCGCGGCTGAGCGCAGCATGACACCTCGTACGGAGACGGATCGCGTGCCCGACCCCCGCCGCCGCACCGCCCTCACGATGATCGGCCGGATCACCCGTCTCACCGCCGCCACACGCGCCTGGAGCACCCAGACACGGTGGAAGGACACCCGAAACGAGACAGTTCAGCCATTCCCACACGGATGCGCGGCCGTCACGTCCTCCGTCCTGCGAGCGGTCGCCGGAGTACCGGCAGCGGCCGTGACCGTCCGAACACCGAGCCAGCTGCCGCCAGTACGCCTCGGCCAGGAGCAGCTGGACGCCGTGCTCGTCGCGATGGTGGAGTCCGCGCTGCTGCGCACTCCGCCCGGAGCCCGGGTACTGGCGAGTGCGGACGTGATCTCCGACCGCCACGGCAGCACGGTCGGGGTGCGGGTCCGGGTGGCGGACCGGGGACCGGACCTGGCCGGTGAGGCGAAGTACTGGATGCTCGTGGGACTGCGTGGCACAGGGCCCCTGTCCACCGCTGTCGGCGGGCTGGCAGCGGCCGTCTCACCATTGAGGACAACCCCGCGGGTGGCATCGTGTTCAACTTGGCGCTCCCGGCGGCGGCTTGAGCGTCGCCCGGCGCCTGGGCGACCCGGGCCTGCACGCCTACGCACTGCGCCACCACGGCAACGAGCTGCGCAAGTCCGGCTTTCACCTTCGTGCGCTGGACCGTCTTGGCCAGGCCCGCGACACCGCCCGCACCACCACCGAACGCGCCGAGGCGGTCATCCTGCTCGCTCGGGCCGCCGGAGCCGCCGGGCGCGCGGCCGTGTTCGATGCCGCGGTTGAGGAGGGCCGTCGGCTCTTGGATGAGGCGACGCCCACTGCGCTGTTCTCCGCGTTCACGCTGCACGAGGTCCGTCTTCGCGGTCTCATGGGCACGGGCCGGGTTGCGGAAGCGGTCCGGCAGCTCGATCAGGCGCCGGCCGCAGGGCTCGCAGCGACCTCCCAGTGGCGGATCATCGCGGCGATCACCGCCGACGAGGTGTTGTTGCGGCAAGGGGATGCGACCGGAGCCGCGCAGCAGCTGACCACCGCAGTCGATGGTGCGACTCTTCACCGTCTGCCGCATCAGCTCCAGCGTGTCGTACGGGCCGGTCACCGCCTGCCCGGGGTCCGCGAGCGGGCGGGTCGACGCCCTGGGACGGCTGAGGGCCGAGATAGCGGCCTGACGCCCGGCTCGGGGCAACGGAGACTGGCAAGGCCGGTCCTCCTCTCATTCAGGTGAACGGGTTTCAGGCACGGGCAGCTGGCGGACGGCGACAGGTGTCGGCCTGCCGGTAGTCGAATGCGGTATTCCGGCGGAGGGCTTCGGTGAAGTGGTCCTCGTCCCGCCCGGAGAGGGCGGCTGTGGTCAACAGGAGGCTCTGACCGCGGCGGACATCACCAGGCAAACGGAAGCACATTCGGTATCGCCCAGCAGGTCCGTACTCTCGCCTGATGGCGGAAGAAGGACACCGAGAACAGTAAGTTCGGTGCGTTGCCATTGGGCGAGCGTTCCGTTGCGGGCGTTCTTGCGGCAGTACTTCAGCCAAGTCGAGAGGTCGCTCGACATTGGGACGCGCGCGTGATCGTACGCCGTGACGAAGTCCCTCAGCAGCTCGACTTTTGGCTCGAAACTGGGCTTCCGCGACGTTGACCACGAAGCCGAGGCCGATGAGTTCCTGACGCCGCTCGTTGCTGAGGGAGGCGAATCGGACTCGCTTGCTGCGGACCTGGGCTGCGAGGGGGCGTTGGCCGACGGGGGTGAGGTACGTGCTCGGCACCAGGAGGTTTCCGTTCCTGGTCTTGTAGTCGGTCAGGTCCTGGACGAACTGGTCCCATTCGGCGTCCCGGATGTTCCAGACCACGCGCAGTTCGTCGAGCCGGCGTGCGACGGTGGAGGGCAGGGAACCGTGGCGGTGTCGGTGCTTGGCGTTGTTCAGCCAGTGCCCGGTCCTCTCGCCGCTGGGGCCGACCCAGTCCCGGGCGACGCGAAGGTGGCCGTTCGTGGCGTGGAAGACCCTCAGGTCCTCAAGGTGGCGCTCCCTGCGGGATGCGGTGGAGAGGATGGTTCTGGTGGTGATTGCTTCGATGAAGCCGTCCGGCCAGCAGATGACCGTCCCCGAGCCGGGGCCGGCAGGTTGGGCGCTTTGACGTGCCGTAGCGCCGGTATGCCCATGTCCCGGTGGTCAGGCGGCGCGGGACCTGGCGAGGACCAGGTCCGTGAACGTCTCGATGTCGGCGGCGTGATGGCCGAGGCGCTGGAGCCGGTCGACCGCGAGGAGCAGGGCCTGTGCGGCGGTGTCGGCCGCGTGGATCCCGGCGGGGCTGTCGGGCTGGCCAGCGCCGTCGGCGATCCACTCGGAGAGCTTCTCCACGCCCAGGTCGTCGAGGAGGAGGCCGTGGGCGGCGTGCACCTCGCTGACGACGGTGAAGACGGCGTGCAATCGGGTGGGTGCCTCGCGCTCGCAGCGCAGCCGGGGGTCTGGGGGAAGATCTCGGGGTCGTAGGTGCAGCCGGCCGGAGGGGAGGCCTTCAGCTGCTGCCAGGCCTCGGCTGCCGCCGCGTCGGTGCCCAGCGAGGTCGTGAGGGTGAAGGTGTGGACAGGCAAGGTCGGTTCCTGGTGTGTTGAGGGTGGGAGGTGGCTACGGGCGGACGGGGAGGGCGAGTCGTTCGATGCGGGCGGCCAGGTCGGGGTCGCTCTCGGTGCGGCCGAGTCGGCACATGGTGGTGGTGTGGACCGAGGTGGCCTTGACGCCGCGCATGCTCATGCACAGGTGCTCGCCGACGGTGAAGACGGCGACGTCGTCGGTGCCGGCGGCCTTGGCGAGGTCGTGGGCGACGTCGTGGGTGATGCGTTCCTGGAGCTGGAGGGCGTGGGTGTGGGCCTCCAGGTGCCGCACCAGCTTGGACAGGCCGAGGACGTCGGTGCCCGGTACGTAGGCGATGGAGACGCCGAGGGCGGCGGCGCCCTTGCGGGTCTCGGCGTCGCGGACTTCGTCGCGGTGCGGGACGGCGATGGTGACGGCGGCGCACCTGGCGTGGAGTGCGAGGGTGGCGCCGGCCCACAGTTCGGCGTCGTCGGGGTGCGCGATGGCAGCCAGGACCGAGCCCGGCACGGCGGCGGTCACCACAGTCCCAGCTTCTCGACGACGTCGGCGGGCTTGGGCAGCTGGGGGCTCGCCTGGCCGCTGAGGGCGATGGGCACGGCCAGGTCGCGGCGCACCGTGATCATCTCCTCCCAGCGGAGCACGTCGGCCCACGCAGTGGTGATCGCGGTGCCCTTGGCGCCGGTCAGCCGACCGGAGCCGGGCAGGTCGCGCAGCCGCATGCCGTCGCGCAGCAGGGTGGCGGCGACCTTCGCACCGATGCCTCTGACGCCGGGGATGTTGTCGGACTTGTCGCCGGTCAGGGCACGGAAGGCCGGCCACTGGGCGGGGGCGACGCCGTAGCGGGCGAGGACCTCGTCGGCGGTGATGATCCGCTGGGACGATTTTCGGGAGCGGTTGAGGATCCGCACGTGGTCGTCGAGGAGTTGGTAGAAGTCCATGTCGCGCGACATGATCAGGACCGGTCGGGAAGCGGCGGCCTGGGTGGTGAGGGTGGCGATGACGTCGTCGGCTTCGGCGTCGTCGACCTCGACCCACCGGATCCCGTGCGCGTCCAGGCCGTCCTTGACCGGGGCGAGGAACTGCAGGGGCTTGAGTGCCTCCGGTGTCGCCTCCCGGTTCGCCTTGTACTCCTGGTCGGTGGCCACGCGGTCGGCGGAGCCGTGCTCGCCGTCGAAGACGACCAGGACCTCGGGCTGCGCGACGTCGAGGTCGTCACGGATCGTGGCGCGCAGCAGGGCGAAGAAGGCGAACAGGCCGGTCAACTCGCGGGTCTTGTCGCGGGAGTGGATCGGGGCGGGGAAGCCGAAGGTGCCGGCCCATAGAAGGTTGAAGCCGTCGACGAGCAGCAACGGTGCTGGGGTTGCTGGGGTTTCGGGCATCACGACACCGCCTCCAGGAAGAAGTCAGCGATTCGGCGTGGCTCGAATTCGGCCGCTCTCCGATACACGGTCTGTGTAGTCGCGGCGTACAGTATGTCATTTTCCAGCAGGGTTTGTGCCGCCTTGTGGAGGGCGGCCGGTCCTTCGTCGTGGTCGACGAGGAGGTGGGCGCCGTGGCCTGTCGGGCCGATCAGGGCGGGCAGGTTGCCGACGCGGTAGGCGACGACAGGGGTGCCGACGTTCATCGCCTCCAGCGCCACCAGGCCGAAGGTCTCCTTGTGGCTGGGGATGATCACCACGGCGGCTTGGGCGAGCCAGGGCAGTACCTCGCTCCAGGCCAGCGCCCCACGCAGACGTACGCCCGGAATATGGGCTGCCGCTCGGTGACAGCGTTTGAGGAGCTCGGACTGCGAACCCGCGCTGGCCTCGAATCCGGCTTCGGCGAGAGCCACTTCGACTGGTCGGTTCCAGCCGGAGGCGGCCTCCAGCAGATCGAGCACGCCCTTCTCCGGCCCGAGCCGTGCGAGAACGCGCACCGGACCGCTGCGGCGCAGCTGCTCGCGGCGAGACGGCGTGGGCGGGGCCACCGAGGCGTCGGGCAGGAGCGCGTTGGGTACGACGCGGAGGTTACGCGGGCCCCAGCCTGCCAGCTCGTCGCGGACGACGGTGGAGGGCGCGAGGATGTGGGTGGCGCGGGCGAGCGCGGGCCCGGCCACCCGAGCACGCCCCGCCCGGTGACAACACCTGGGAGGCGGTTTACTTCGACCACCGCCTCGACAAGCTCACCGATCTGGCCGAACGCGCCGCTGCCGTCGGGGTCGGGCGCTTCGTCCTCGACGACGGCTGGTTCACCGTCCGCCGCGGCGACAGTGCGGGCCTGGGTGACTGGAACATGGACCCGCAGGGTGCGATGCCGCCGGTGAGGGCGCCCCAGCCTCGGATGAGCGACGGGCCCATCAGGCAACGCAGCTGCGGATCATCGCCACGAGCGGCGGTGTGTCCGGGTTCGGTTGGACCTCGTTGACGGCCTCGTAACCCCAGGACTCGTACAGCGCGAGCACTTTGCCGTCACCGGCGGCGGGGTTGACCATCAAGGTGACACGCTGCTCCTCGGTGCGGTTGCCGACGAGTTCCTCGTGGATGCGGCGGGCAGCGCCGGTGCCGCGCCACGGTGCACGGACGCCCAGTTCCTTGAGGGCGAAGACCGGGTCGGCGGTGAGGGCGGACCTCATCGGCCTGGACATTCGGGTCCACCAGCGGTCGCCGGATTCAATGGTGTTGCCGTAGGCGTAGCCGATTGGTTCACCCTCGTCGTATCCGATGACGGCTTCGAAACCGGGTTCGCCGCCATGGCGGTCGAGGCGCTCGGCGAACGTGGCGACGGCGTAGTTGGGCAGGTGGAGCAGCGGCGCTCGGACGTCGGCGTAGAGGTCGATCAGTGTCTCGCGCGCGAGGGGTGTCAGTTCGGGGAAATGGCGCAGGTCCAGCTCCGTCACGCGGGTGCCCTCCGGTTGTCCTGGGTGTACTGGTTCCACAGTTGCGCATGGGGACTGTTCGGCGCCACATTTACTAGGGCTGAGCCGAATCGATCGAGCATGCCGGCCACTCGGGGGTGCGCGGCCAGTACGCCCGGGATCCCCATGGCAGTGGTGACCGCGGGTTCGAGGCCACCTTGGCCGAGCTGGGCGCGGGCGAGTCGGGCGTGGGTGATTGCCCGGCTTCGCTGCATGTGCGAGCGGAGCAGGGCGAGGCTCCGGTGGGCGTGGGCCTCGGCGTCCTCGTAGCGGCCGAGCGCCAGGTGGGCCGCGAGCGCGAGGGAGTCGAGCTCGGCCTGGTCGTAGTGCGCTGTCAGCCAGACCGGACGGTCGAGACCGGCGCCGGCGCGGTCGAGCGCGTCCTGGGCGCGGCCAACGGAGCGGCGGACGGCATTCACGTCGCCGGTCAGGCCGTGGATCGCCGCATGTCGAGCGTGGCCGAGGGACGCGAACAGGGGGTCGCGGCGAGCGATGGGGAGGCTGCGGGCGACGTCGTTGGCGGCGAGCGCATCACCCGGCCGTCGCATGTGCCGGTAGAGGCTGCCGGCGTGGGACCAGATGCGGAACTGGATGGCACCGTCCCCGGACATCGCTGCCAGACTCGCGGCGCGCTCATGATGGCGCTCTGCGGCGTCGAAGCGTCGGCCATCGATGGCGGCCCACATGGCCGACGACATGAACGACGCGGCGCAACCGAACAACGCGGCGCGGACGCGCTGGCTGGCGATGCCCTGTTTCTGCAGGTCGAGCGCCTCGTCGGCGAGGGCCGCGGCGCGGGTTTCGATGCTCAGTTTGCCGCCGTGTCGGTGATCGCTGGCGATCACACCGGCGAATCTGGCGTTGAGCCGTTCCACATCGCTGTGACCGACCCTGCGCGGCGACGCCCCCGCAGGGGAACCGATCGCGAGGGTGGCCCCGGCAGCGGCGGCCATGAAAGATCGTCGATTCACATCGTCCTCCGGGTGCACACGATGACCCCTACCGGGTCGGATGAACCCGAGGTCTGGACCAGTACACCCGAATACTGCCCGGAGTGCTTGCTGGTGCTTCGCTGGCGGCCAACTTGTCTTGCCCGTCAGCCAGTTGTAGACGGTTCGCTCTGATACGGTGCCCGGCTTTCCCGTCAGCCCGCCAATCTCGACATTGACGCGGCGGGCCAACTCGGCCTGGGTCAGGCCGAGGTCGTCCATGAATCGGCGAAGTGCGAGGTTGTCCGCCATTCGCACAAAGTAGCCCCGCGACCACGCTCGGCGCGCGCGTTCGAGTAATGGGAGAGTCAAGTTTTCCGGTCGGTTGTGACTGGCGAGCGCTGAATTCTTCCTGACTCTCCGAACCCTGACCCGGGTTCGACGTAATTCGAGGGTTCTGGAGGGCCTGGTGAACTGAAAGCGCAGGTCATCGGGCTGCAGGCGGAGCGAACGGCCGAAAGTGCCTAGAGACGCGACTTTCCTGATTCGCCTGCGCTGGCCTGTGGCT
>NZ_JBICZB010000121.1:0-14142 GCF_043201815.1 Kitasatospora sp. NPDC048296 | reverse complement strand
CCGCCACCAACAACCCGGTCGACGTCTACCCCTGCACGAGCAAGAGCAACCAGCAGTGGCAGCGCAACGCCGACGGCTCCGTCCAGCTCCTCCAGGCGGGCGCCGCCAGCCTCTGCCTCACCGCACAGAGCACCGCCACCAAGGGCGCGCTCAACCAGCAGCAGGGGCAGTGGGTCGGCGTCGCGCCCTGCGGCTCGGCACCGGGATACCAGACCTGGACCTACAACCGGGACGGCAACCTGAAGGTCGCCGGCACCAGCTCCTGCCTGGACGTCTACGGCGGCACCACGACGGCGTCCGGCACGCCGGTCGACCTGTACGACTGCGGCGCCACGCCGGACGCGATCCAGACCAACCAGGCCTGGGCCGCACCGTTCAACACCCTGCCAGGGGCGTGACGGACGACGTAGTTCCGGCCGTGCGGGTGGGTTCGGCGGACCCCACCCGTACGGCCTACCCCGCCGCGGACCCGGCCGTCAGACGCAGCGGACGTCCACCCCGCGGGCGGCGAAGCGCTCGACGAGCTCGTCCGGCGCCTCGGCGTCGGTGACCAGCACGGCGATCGCGTCCGTGTCGCAGACCCGCGCGAACGCGCGCCGGCCCAGCTTGGTGGAGTCGGCCACCACGATCACCCGCTCCGCCCGTTCGGCCATCGCGCGGTTGGCGTTCGCCTCACTCTCGTCGTGGGTGGCCGCGCCGAACTGGGGGTCGACGGCGTTCACGCCGAGGATCACGTAGTCCAGTGAGATCGCCTGCAACATCATGGTCGCCAACGGGCCGATCAGCTCATAGGACTGGGGCCGTGCCACGCCGCCCGTGACCACGGTCTTCACGTACGGGCGCACCGCCAGTTCGTTGGCGATGTTGATCGCGTTGGTGACGACGGTCAGTGCCGTCTGGCTGCCGTACCCGGCCAGATCGGTGCGGACGGCGAGCTCACGGGCCACCTCGGAGGTGGTGGTGCCGCCGTTGATCCCGACCACCGAGCCGGGCGGGACGAGTGCGGCGGCGGCTTTGGCGATGCGCTGCTTCTCGCCGGCCTGACGCGCGGTCTTGTAGCGGAGCGGCAGATCGTACGCGACTCCGCTCAGCACCGCGCCACCGCGCGTGCGGGTCAGGACCTGCTGGCGGGCGAGCTCGTCCATGTCCCGTCGCACGGTGGCCGCGGAGACGTTCAGCAGCTCGGCCGCCGTCGCCACATCGATCCGGCCCCGGTCGCCCAGGATCTCGAGCAGGCGAGACCACCGCTCGTGCGGGCCCATTATCACTCCCTCAACTCGGATGTTTCGATCACGAGCCTATCGCTGCCGATCACCGGTGAGCGGTGGCCTGACGCTTCCGGTGACCAGTATTGCTCATAGATGACGTATTGAGCTATGAATAGATCAGTTTCAAGCATTGGCTTGCAGTCCTGAGCGGACGCTCGGGCCGGACCGATGCCCGTGCCGCCCCGAGCCCCTACCGAGGAGAGCCCTGAATGAGCCACGTCGAGCAGGAGATCGCCAGTCAGCCGGAGTGCTGGCGCCGGGCCCTGGAGCTGGAGCCCGCCGGTCTTCCGGAGAAGGGCGAGCGGGTGGCCGTGATCGGGTGCGGCACCTCGCTGTACATCGCCCAGGCGTACGCGTCGTTGCGTGAGGCGGCCGGGCTGGGGGAGACCGACGCGTTCGCGGCCTCGGAGTTCCCGGCCGCGCGTGGCTATGACCGGCTGGTCGCGATCAGTCGCTCCGGGACGACGACCGAGGTGCTCGCCGCCCTCGCTCGTGCCGGACACATTCCGAGCGTGGCGCTGACCGGTGATCTCGACACGCCGATCAGCACGGCCGCGAACACCGTGGTGGACCTGGAGTTCGCGGACGAGAAGTCGGTGGTGCAGACCCGTTTCGCCACCACGGCGCTGGCGCTGCTGCGCAGCCACCTGGGCCTGGCCCCGGCGGACCTGCCCGAGCAGGCCGCGCGGGCGCTGGCCGAGCCCCTGCCCGAAGGGGCCGTCGCGGCGGGCCAGTTCACCTTCGTCGGCACCGGCTGGACGGTCGGTCTGGCCAACGAGGCGGCGCTCAAGCTCCGCGAGGCCTCCGGTGCCTGGACCGAGTCGTACCCGGCGATGGAGTACCGGCACGGTCCGATCAGCATCGCCGCCCCGGGCCGGGTGGTGTGGTTCTTCGGCGAGCCGCCGACCGGGCTGCTGGAGCAGGTCCAGGGCATCGGCGCCGTCACCTCCGTGACCGACCTCGACCCGCTGGCGGACCTGGTGCGCGCCCAGCGCCTGGCCGTGGAGCTGGCCAAGGCCGGCGGCCTGGACCCCGACCAGCCGCGCAACCTGACCCGCTCGATCGTGCTGGCCCAGCCGTGACCAGAGTGATCGCCCTCGATGTCGGCGGCACCTACATCAAGGGCGGCGCGGCCGGCGAGGACGGCATCCTGCACGAGAGCGACCGCTGGTTCACCGGCGCGGAGCGCGGCCCGGACGCGGTGCTGGAGACGGTGCTGGCGGCGGCCCGCGAGCTGGCCGACCGGCACGCTCCGGCGGCGGCGGGCATCGCGGTGCCCGGCATCGTCGACGAGACCGCGGGGACCTCGGTGCTGGCGGCCAACCTCGGCTGGCACGGGCTGCCGTTGCGGGAGTGGCTGGCGGAGGAATTGGGGCTGCCGGTGGCGCTGGGTCACGACGTGCGGGCCGGCGGTCTGGCCGAAGCGCGGATCGGGGCGGGCCGTGGGAGCCGGGACTTCCTGTTCGTCCCGGTCGGCACCGGCATCGCCGCGGCCGTCATGTCCGACGGGAAGGCGGTGACCGGAAGCCACGTCCGGGCCGGGGAGCTCGGACACCTGGTGGTCCGCCCCGGCGGCCAGCCCTGCCCGTGCGGTGGCCGGGGCTGCCTGGAGACCGTCGCCTCCGCGGCCGCCATCGCCCGCCGCTACACCGCCGCCACCGGGGAGGACGCAGTCACCGCCAAGCACGTCGGCGAGCGCGCCGCCGCCGGGGACCAGGCCGCCGTCACGGTCTGGAACGAGGCGATCGAGGCGCTCGCCGACGCCCTGTCCGCCGCCATCACGCTGCTCGACCCCGAGCGCATCGTGATCGGCGGCGGCCTCGCCCGCGCCGGTGACCCCTACTTCACGCCCCTGCGCGCGGCGGTCGCCGAACGGCTCACCTTCCAGACGATGCCGCGGATCCTCCCCGCCGAACTCGGCCACGAAGCCGGCTGCCAGGGCGCTGCCCTCCTCGCCCACGACCTGCTGGCCCACGACCCGCTGCAGCGAAAGGCCGACCGGTGATCCTGACCGTCACGCTCAACGCAGCCCTCGACGTCACCTACCGGATCGACCGGCTGCGCCCACAAGGCAGCAACCGGGTGCGCGCGGCGGCCGAACGGGCGGGCGGCAAGGGCGTCAACGTCTCGCGCGTCCTGCACGCCCTCGGCCACCCGAGCGTCGTCACAGGACTCGTCGGCGGCCTCACCGGCCAGGCGATCCGCGCCGAACTCGCCGCCGCCGGCCTGACCGACCGCATGCTGCCGATCGCGGGCGAGTCCCGGCGGACCGTGGCCGTGGTCGAGGAGAACATCGGGGACACCACGATCCTGCTCGAACCCGGTCCGGTGGTCGAGGTCGAGGAGTGGGCGCGGTTCCTCGACCACTTCGACGAGCTGCTACCGGAGGCCACGGCGGTGGTCCTCTCCGGCAGCCTGCCACGCGGCGTCCCCGACGACGCCTACGCATGCCTGCTCGGGCTCGCGCACGCACGCGGCGTCCCGGCGGTGCTCGACGCCGACGGAACGGCCCTGCGTGCGGGGCTGCCCGTCGGACCGGCCCTGATCAAGCCGAACGCCGACGAACTCGCCTCCGCCACCGGCCTGACCGACCCGGCGGCGGCCGCCCGGGCGCTGCGCGCCGCCGGAGCCGGCGCGGTGGTCGCCTCGCTCGGTGCCGACGGCCTCATCGCCGTGACCCCGCAGGGCAGTTGGCGCGCCCGCCCACCCGAGCGGCTGGCCGGCAACCCCACCGGCGCCGGCGACGCCGCGGTGGCCGCACTCACCCTCGGCCTGGTCACCGGCGCCCCCTGGCCCGACCGGCTCGCCGAGGCCGTGGCGCTGTCCGCGGCCGCCGTCGCCGCACCGCTCGCCGGCGACTTCGACCCCGACGTCCACCGGGCCCTGCGGCCCCGGGTGGACGTCCAACCCTTCGCACCCTTCGCAGCTGAGGAGTTCAACCCGTGCCCCTGACCGGAACCGGCGACATCGTCACTCCCGCGGCGAATGCCGCGCGCGGCATCGGCGCGTTCAACGTCATCCAGCTCGAACACGCCCAGGCCATCGTCGCCGGAGCCGAGGCCGCCGGCGCCCCGGTGGTCCTGCAGCTGAGCGAGAACGCCGTCCGCTACCACGGGGCGCTGACCCCGATAGCCTCCGCCGTGCTCGCCACCGCCCGCACCGCCGCGGTGCCCGTCGCCGTCCACCTCGACCACGCCACCTCCACCGACCTCGTCGCCGAGGCCGTCCAACTCGGCTTCTCCTCGGTCATGTTCGACGCCTCCGTACTGCCCTACGAGGAGAACGTCCGCGCCACCGCCGAGGTGGTCGCCCGCTGCCACGCGGCGGGCGTGTGGGTGGAGGCCGAACTCGGCGAGGTCGGCGGCAAGGACGGCGTCCACGCCCCCGGCGCCCGAACCGTACCCGCCGAGGCGGCCGCCTTCGTCGCCGCCACCGGCGTCGACGCCCTCGCCGTCGCCGTCGGCACCTCCCACGCCATGCTCACCCGCGACGCCGTCCTCGACTACGACCTGATCGCCGAACTACGCGACGCCGTCCCCGTCCCACTGGTCCTGCACGGCTCCTCCGGCGTCGCCGACGAACACCTCGCCCGCGCCGTCGAACACGGCATGACCAAGGTCAACATCGCCACCCACCTCAACCAGGTCTTCACCACCGCCGTGCGCCGCACCCTCGACGACAACCCGTCACTCGTCGATACCCGCCGCTACCTCGGCTCCGGACGAACCGCCATGGCGACCGAGGTCACCCGCCTGCTGCGCGTCCTCAAGGCTCCGACGGCCTGACGCTGCTGATGAGCCGAGGCCCGTCCCCGATGGGACGGGCCTCGCTGTCGTGCTGTTCGGGCCTCACCGCCCGAAACCCGCCACCGCTGCCACGAGGCCGCCGAAGGCGTCCAGGACCCAGTGGTTGCCCGTTGCCACGATCGAGGTCGGCGTGAAAGCCGGATGCAGCAAGCACAGCACCTTCATCATCGGCGTGGCCGCGGGCGGACGTCCTCGCGCCTGACCTCGTCTCAGTATGTGGATGCTTGAGTGATTCTCCGGCCGGGCAGCGGGGGATTGGCCTTAGGCTGGCCGGGCAACTGGTTCGCCCCGTCCGCCAGGCGGGGTGTCGTAAGAGGGAACCCGGTGACGCCTTTCAACTGGCCAGTCCGGGACTGCCCCGCAGCGGTGAGTGGGAACGACCGCCGTCATACGCACTGGGTCCGGAACGGGTCCGGGAAGCGACGGCCAGTAGGTGTTCGTCCCTGGAAGGTCAGGGCGGGTGTGCCCGCGAGTCCGAAGACCTGCCCGTTGCCCGCGTGCGACCGATCGCGCGCGGCCATCCGGTGACCTCGAGGGCGGGTCGGCGACCATACCAGGCGAAGCCGCCCCCATGTGCGGTCGCTCGCCGGGTTCGTCATCCCTTCGCGCCTTCGTCCCGTCCCCGGGACCATGAGGAATCAGGCTCGCGAAGGAGAGTCCCTTGACCACGAAGTCCGCAGCCGCGGCAACTCTCGCCACCGTGTACGGATACCCCCGCCAGGGCCAGGGCCGGGAACTGAAGAAGGCGATCGAGGGCTACTGGAAGGGTGCCGTCACCGCCGAGGAGCTCCAGGCCACCGCCGCCGGGCTGCGCCGCGAGAACTGGGCACAGCTCGCCGAAGCCGGTGTCGGGGAGGTCCCGACCGGCGACTTCTCGTTCTACGACCACGTGCTGGACGCCTCGGTGGCCGTCGGCGCGATCCCCGCCCGGCACCGGGCCGCCGTAGAGGCGGACCCGTTGGACGGGTACTTCGCGATGGCGCGCGGTACCCAGGACGTCGCGCCGCTGGAGATGACCAAGTGGTTCGACACCAACTACCACTACCTGGTGCCCGAGTTGGGGCCGGACACGGCCTTCGCCGCCAACCCGGCCAAGGCGGTCGCCGAACTGCGGGAGGCGCTCGCGCTCGGCCACCGCGCCCGCCCGGTGCTGGTCGGACCGGTCACCTACCTGCTACTGGCCAAGCCCGCCCCGGGCGTGGCCGAGGACTTCCAGCCGATCACCCTGCTGGACCGGCTGCTGCCCGTCTACGCGGAGCTGCTCGCCGACCTGAAGGCCGCGGGCGCCGAGTGGGTGCAGCTGGACGAGCCCGCGCTCGTCCAGGACCGCACCCCGGCCGAGCGCGGGACGATCGAACTGCGTGCCGCCGCCCGCGCCTACCGCGAGCTCGGCGCCCTGGCCGACCGTCCGAAGCTGCTGGTCGCGAGCTACTTCGACCGCCTCGGCGAGGCGCTCCCTGTCCTCGCCAAGGCCCCGGTCGAGGGGCTGGCACTGGACTTCACCGGCCCGGCCGCCGCCAACCTGGACGACCTCGCCGCCGCCGGCGGGCTGCCCGGCAAGCGGCTGGTCGCGGGCGTGGTCGACGGCCGCAACATCTGGATCAACGACCTGGAGAAGTCGCTGGCCACCCTCGCGACCCTGCTCGGCCTCGCCGACCGGGTCGACGTCGCGCCGTCCTGCTCCCTCCTGCACGTGCCGCTGGACGCCTCCGCGGAGCGCGACGTCGACCCGCAGATCCTGCGCTGGCTCGCCTTCGCCGAGCAGAAGGCGCGGGAGGTCGCACTGCTGGCCCGCGGCCTGCGCGAGGGCACCGCCGCGATCGCCGCCGACCTCGCCGCCAACCGCGCCGACCTCGCCTCCCGGGCCAACTCGCCGATCACCCGCGACCCGGCCGTCCGCGCCCGCAGCGCCGCCGTCACCCCCGACGACACCCGTCGCGCCCAGTCCTACCCCGTACGCGCCGAGGCCCAGCGCGCCCGCCTCGGCCTGCCGCTGCTGCCGACCACCACCATCGGCTCCTTCCCGCAGACCACCGAACTGCGCGTCGCCCGAGCCGACTTGAGTGCCGGACGGATCGACGCCGCCGCCTACCGCGAGCGGATCGAGGCGGAGGTCCGCGAGGTCATCGCGTACCAGGAGAAGGCGGGCCTCGACGTCCTGGTGCACGGCGAGCCCGAGCGCAACGACATGGTCCAGTACTTCGCCGAACAGCTCACCGGCTACCTCGCCACCCGGCACGGCTGGGTGCAGTCCTACGGCACCCGCTACGTCCGCCCGCCGGTCCTCGCCGGGGACATCTCCCGCCCGCACCCGATGACCGTCGACTGGTTCCGCTACGCCCAGGGCCTGACCGACCGCCCGGTCAAGGGCATGCTCACCGGCCCGGTCACCATGCTCGCCTGGTCCTTCGTCCGCGACGACCAGCCGCTCGGCGACACCGCCCGGCAGGTGGCGCTGGCCCTGCGCGACGAGGTCACCGACCTGGAGGCCGCCGGCGCCGCCGTCGTCCAGGTCGACGAGCCGGCCCTGCGCGAAACCCTCCCGCTGCGGGCCGCCGACCGCCCGGCCTACCTGGACTGGGCTACTGAGGCGTTCCGCCTGGCCACCTCCGGAGTGCGGGCCGACACCCAGATCCACACCCACATGTGCTACGCGGAGGTCGGCGCGATCATGACGGCGATCGACGAGCTCGACGCGGACGTCATCTCCCTGGAAGCGACGCGCTCACACATGGAGGTGGCCGGCGAACTCGCCGAGGCGGGCTACCCGCGCGAGGTCGGGCCGGGCGTGTGGGACATCCACTCCCCTCGGATCCCGAGCACGGAGGAGGCGGTGGAGCTCCTGCGCGCAGGCCTCGCCGCGATCCCGGCCGAGCGGCTCTGGGTCAACCCCGACTGCGGCCTGAAGACCCGCGGGTGGGCGGAGACCCGCGCCTCCCTCGACAGCCTGGTCGGCGCCGCCCGCCGGCTGCGGGAGGAACTGGCCGGCTGACCTGCCGGCGTGAACCCGGACGGGCGGGCGGCAGACCACGCGCTGCGCCCGCCCGTCCTGGTGGCCGCGCAGGGCGCCCGGGCGCTGCGCCTCCTGCGGGCCTCCGTCCTGGTGGCCGTGGCCCGGGACGGCGCACCCTGCTGCTGAGTCCCGCGCACCTCGGGCGCGGGACTCAGCAGCAGGGCTGGGGGCAGCACGAGGCCCCGCCGGTGTCCGGCCCTCCGCGACAGAGGCCGGGACACCGGCGGGGCGCGCTTGGTCAGACCGCGCGGTGTGTGTGGAACCCCTGTCCGGTCTTGCGGCCGAGCAGGCCCGCGTCGACCATCCGGGACAGCAGTGGCGGAGCGGCGTACAGCGGCTCCTTGTACTCCTCGTACATCGACCGCGCGATCGCTTCGACGGTGTCCAGGCCGATGAGGTCGGCGAGTTGGAGGGGGCCCATGGGGTGGGCGCAGCCGTGGACCATGCCGGCGTCGATGTCCTCGGGGGTGGCGTGGCCGGCTTCGGCCATCCGGATCGCGGACAGCAGGTAGGGCACGAGCAGGGCGTTGACGACGAAGCCGGCCCGGTCGCGGGAGTGGACGACGTGCTTGCCGAGGACGTCGCGTGCGAAGCTCTCGGCGCGCGTCAGGACGGCTGATGAGGTGTGCAGCGAGGAGACCAGTTCCACCAGGGGCATCACCGGGGCCGGGTTGAAGAAGTGCAGCCCGAGGACGTGGGAGGCGCGGCCGGTGGTGATGCCGAGGCGGGTGATCGGGATGGACGAGGTGTTGGTGGCGAGGATCGCGTCGTCGGCGGTGAGGATCTTGTCGAGGGTGGTGAGCACGTCGGTCTTGGCGTGTTCGTCCTCGACGACGGCCTCGACGACGAGCTGGCGGTCGGCGAGCGCTTGGAGGTCGTCGGCGAACAGCAGGTGGGCCCAGGTGTCCTCGCGGTCGGTCGGACCGATGCGGCCGCGGTCGACGGCGCGGTGCAGGGAGCGGTCGATGCGGCCGCGGGCGGCCCGGAGCGCGGCCGGGTCCTTCTCGCAGACGATGGTGTCCAGGCCGGCGCGGGCGAAGACCTCGGCGATGCCGGAGCCCATCTGTCCGGCGCCGACGACGGCGACGCGGCGGATGTCGTTCATGGCTGCCTCCGAAGTGGGCGGGCGGGTCAGGCCGCGGCGCTGACGCGGACGAGGTGGCGGGCGTAGGCCTCGGTGGTGAGGAAGGCGGGGAGGTCGACGCCGAGGGCGGTCTCCTGAAGGATCCGCACCGCGTTGTCGAGCAGTTCGGGATCGACGCCTTCGGTGATGAGGGTGGCCCGCTCGCGGTCGATCAGCCGGTGCACCAGGTCCGGGGTGGCGAGCGAGCCGCCGGTCAGCCGGGTGCAGTGGTGCAGCCACTGCCAGATCTGGCAGCGGGCGATCTCGGCGGTGGCGACGTCCTCCATCAGGCCGAAGACGGCGACCGCCCCGGCGCCGCCGAGCCACGCGGTGAGGTAACGCAGGGCGACGGCGACATTGGAACGCAGCCCGTGGTCGGTCGGCAGGCAGGGGGAGAGGCGGTGGACGGCGAGCAGGTCGGCGGCGGTGACCTCGACGTCCTCGCGGGTGCGGTCGAGCTGGTGGGGGCGGTCGCCGAGGACGGCGTCGAAGGCGGTGCGGCAGGTGGCGACGAGGCCGGGGTGGGCCACCCAGGAGCCGTCGAAGCCGTCGCCGGCCTCCCGCTCCTTGTCGGCGCGGACCTTGGTCAGGGCCGCCTCGTTGGCGGCCGGGTCGCGCTGCGGGACGGCGGCGGCCATGCCGCCGATGGCGTGGGCGCCGCGGCGGTGGCAGGTGCGCACCAGCAGGTCCGTGTAGGCACGCATGAAGGGCTGCGTCATGGTGAGGGTGGCACGGTCGGGCAGGACGTAGCGCGGGCCGTGGTGGGCGAAGTTCTTGATGAGGCTGAACAGGTAGTCCCAGCGGCCCGCGTTCAACCCGGCGGCGTGGTCGCGCAGTTCGTAGAGGATCTCGTCCATCTCGAAGGCGGCGGTGATGGTCTCGATCAGGACGGTCGCGCGGACGGTGCCGTACGGGATGCCCAACTCGCGCTGGGCGAAGGCGAAGACGTCGTTCCAGAGGCGGGCTTCGAGGTGGTTCTCCAGCTTGGGCAGGTAGAAGTACGGGCCGCCGCCGCGCTCGATCTGCCGCCGGCCGCAGTGGAAGAGGTAGAGGCCGAAGTCGACCAGGGCGCCGATGGCCGGGCGGCCGTCGATCAGCAGGTGTGCCTCGTCGAGGTGCCAGCCGCGGGGGCGGACCACGATGGTGGCGGGGGTGTCCCCGACCCGGTACCGCTTGCCCTCAGGCGTGGTGTCGTCGATCCGGCGCTCGATCGCGTCGATCAGGTTCAGCTGGCCGTTGATGAGGTTGTGCCAGGTGGGGGAGGTGGCGTCCCCGAAGTCCGCGAGCCACACCTTCGCACCGGAGTTGAGGGCGTTGACGGCCATCCGGCGCTCGGGCGGGCCGGTGATCTCCACCCGGCGGTCGGCGAGGCCGGGCCCGGGGCCGGCCACTCGCCAGCTGGAGTCCTCGCGGACGACGCGGGTCTCCGGGAGGAAGTCCAGGGTCCCGCCGGCGGCCAGCGCGGCGGCGCGGCGCCGGCGTTCGGTGAGCAGTTCGGTGCGCCGGGCGGTGAACTCGTCGTACAGACGGGCGAGGAAGTCGAGCGCCTCGGGGGTGAGGATCTCCTCGAAGCGGTCCTCGTGTTCTCCGAGGACCTCGACGCGACTGGACTGGCTCATCCGGTTCTCCAGGAAGCAGGTGGTGACGGGTGGGGCCCGGGGCCTCGTCCCTCAACGAGGCCCCGGGCGGGTGGGCGGCACGGAGCTCCCTCGCTCCGCCGTGCGAGCCGCCGGGGGTGGCACGGTCCGGCGGGCTCGGGTCGAGCACGCCGGACGGCCTGGCATCAGTGGAACTGCTCGGCCTCGGTGGAGCCGGTCAGCGCGAGGGTCTCGGCGTTCGGGTTGAGCGCGGTGGAGACCAGGTCGAAGTACCCGGTGCCGACTTCGCGCTGGTGCTTCACGGCGGTGTAGCCGTCCGGCACGGCGGCGAACTCGGCCTCCTGGAGGTCGACGTAGGCGGTCATGCCGTGCTCGGCGTAGCCGCGGGCGAGCTGGAACATCGAGTGGTTGAGGGCGTGGAAGCCGGCCAGCGTGATGAACTGGAAGCGGTAGCCCATCGCGCCCAGCTCCCGCTGGAACTTGGCGATCTGGTCGTCGTCCAGGGCGGCCTTCCAGTTGAAGGACGGCGAGCAGTTGTAGGCGAGCATCTTGTCCGGGTGCTCGGCCTTGATCGCCTCGGCGAACTCGCGGGCCTGGTCGAGGTCCGGGGTGCCGGTCTCCACCCACAGCAGGTCGGCGTACGGGGCGAAGGCGAGGCCGCGGGAGATGACCGGGGCCATACCGGGCTCGACCCGGTAGAAGCCCTCGGCGGTGCGCTCGCCGGTGCAGAAGCGGGCGTCGCGCTCGTCCACGTCGGTGGTCAGCAGGTTCGCGGCGAGTGCGTCGGTGCGGGCCACGATGACGGTCGGCACGTCCGCGATGTCGGCCGCCAGGCGGGCGGAGTTGAGGGTGCGGATGTGCTGGGCGGTGGGGACGAGGACCTTGCCGCCGAGGTGGCCGCACTTCTTCTCGGAGGCGAGCTGGTCCTCGTAGTGGATGCCCGCGGCGCCGGCGGCGATCATGCCCTTGGTGAGCTCGAAGGCGTTCAGCGGGCCGCCGAAGCCGGCCTCGGCGTCGGCGACGATCGGCACCAGCCAGTCCGGGCCGCCGTCGGTGCCCTCGGCGGCGTCGATCCCGTCGGCCCGCAGCAGGGCGTTGTTGATCCGACGCACCACCTGGGGAACGGAGTTGGCGGGGTAGAGGCTCTGGTCGGGGTACGTCTGACCGGCCTGGTTGGCGTCGGCCGCGACCTGCCAGCCGGACAGGTAGATCGCCTGCAGCCCGGCCTTGACCATCTGGACGGCCTGGCCGCCGGTGAGCGCGCCGAGCGCGTGGATGTGGTCCTGCTCGTGCAGCTGGCGCCAGAGCCGTTCGGCGCCGCGCCGTGCCAGCGTGTGCTCCTCGCGCACCGTGCCGGACAGGCGCACCACGTCGGCCGCCGCGTACGTGCGCTCGACGCCGGCCCAGCGGGGGTCGGACGCCCACCGCGCGGCCAGCTCCGCCGCCTGCTGCTCCTGCTGCTGCCGAACCGACTGGGTCATGGTGATCCGCTCCCGGGGATGTCTTGCGAAGGATGTGAGGCACCTCTCACCACGGTGACGAGAGGGTGGCCGGGCGGTGCCGGGCTACGGTGGAACACCGCGGGACGTGGTCGCCCGGACAACGGATCACAGCAGTTGACCTGCCGTTTCGGCGCTGTCCTGCGCGCCTCCCGGCCGCAGGACCGACTCTGGCACCCGGTGGCGCCGCCGTCACCGATGGAGCGATGCCAATTTCTGCGAAGCGTCATCGGCGAATCTGCGAAGCCTGCGAAGATCCTCTCCGCGCCGTCCCGGCTAGGCTGCCCCCACGAGGCCGACCCGTCGGCCGACCGTCGACGTGGGGGGAGACCAGGACGATGGGAAAGGCCTTCGCAGGCGCCGGACTCCGTCGGCTCAGGGAGGAACGCGGACTGAGCCAGGCCGCCATGGCACGACTCGTCGACCTCTCGCCCAGCTACCTCAACCAACTGGAGCACGACGCCCGCCCCTTGACCGTCCCCGTCCTGCTGCGCCTGACCGAGGCGTTCGGAGTCGAGGCCGGATACTTCGCCCCGCCGGACAGCGCCCGGCTCACCGCCGAACTGCGCGACTGCCTCGGGGACGAGATCGCGGCCGGCCGCATCACCCCGGGCGACCTCGACGAGGTCGCCGCCCGCCTGCCCGCCGTGGCCCGGCTGCTGACGGACCTGGGCCGCGGGCGCCGCGCCATGGCCGAACAGCTCGCCGTACTCGCGGGCGACCGGGGCCCCGGCGCCGACGCCGCCCGCACGCCGCACGAACAGGTCCGCGAGTTCTTCTACCGCCGCCAGAACTACGTTCACGAACTCGACACCGCGGCCGAGGAGTTGGCGGGCGACATCCGGCTGAGGCGCGGCGAGGTCGGAGCGGTGCTGGCCGAACGGCTGACCTCCGCACACGGCGTCCGGATCGCCGCCGGCGGGGACCAACTCCACCGGTACGACCCGCGGCAACGGATCCTGCGGCTGTCGGACCGGCTGCGCCCCGGCCAGCAGGCCTTCCGCCTGGCCACCCAACTGGCGTACCTGGAGCATGACGCGCTGCTCACCGAACTCGCCGCCCAGGACGACCCCGAGGGCTCGGCGGCCCACTCGCTCACCCGGATCGGCCTGGCCAGCTACTTCGCCGCCGCCCTCGTCCTGCCCTACGCCGCCTTCCACGCCGAGGCCGAGTCGGCGCGCTACGACATCGAGCACCTCGCCGACCACTTCGGCGTCGGCTACGAGACGGTCTGCCACCGCCTCAGCACCCTGCAGCGCGCCGGCCTGCGGGGGGTGCCGTTCTCCTTCGTGCGCGTCGACCGCGCCGGGAACGTCTCCAAGCGGCAGTCCGCCACGGCCTTCCACTTCTCCCGCACCGGCGGCACCTGCCCGCTGTGGAACGTCTACGACGCCTTCGCCGCACCGGGCCGCGTCCACGTCCAGGTCGCCGCCATGCCGGACGGCCGCCGCTACCTGTGGACCGCCCGTGCCGTCACCCGCTCACCCGGCGGCTGGGGCCGGCCCGGCAAGACCTTCGCGATCGGACTCGGCTGCGAGATCCGCCACGCCGGCCGGCTCGTGTACGCCGCCGGCCTGGACCTCGGCGACGAGGCCGCCGCCACCCCCATCGGTCTCGGCTGCAAGGTCTGCGAACGCCCCGCCTGCGCGCAGCGCTCGGCCCCGGCCATCGGTCGGCCACTGGCCGTTGACGAGCACACCAGCACGTTCATCCCGTACTCCGTCCGTGTCGACCTGGAACGCTAGGAGCGTGGGTCAGTAAGCGGCAACCCGCGTGTGGCTTGTGATCATTCGTACGAGATGATCCTGGTATGCGTGATCAGGAGGGGTTGTTCG
>NZ_JBICZB010000120.1:0-14319 GCF_043201815.1 Kitasatospora sp. NPDC048296 | reverse complement strand
ATCTTGGCCGACACGGTTCTAGCAGGAGCTCCGTCCCATTTCAGGCGACTTGACGCAACCGCCCAAGGCTCTATCTACACGGCGTTGGGTCTAGTCCGGCTCGCCGCCGTCGAACTCGGCGAGGTGTCCGGCGCCCTCCCGGCGGGCCAGGTCGCGCGAGCGGCGGGCCGCGGAGTACCAGCCGCAGCTGCAGGTCGCGAAGGCGAAGGAACCGCGTTCGCCGATCGCGACACGGTGCTCGGGCATCCGGGTGGTGCCGGGAGGCGCCGGCAGCTCACTGTGCACGTGGTTCACCGTAACGTGCCGGGCAGCCCCCGCGCGACGCGCGGGTTCCGCCGGCCCCCGTAACCCTTCGCTCCTCAACTCGTTTGCCCGGAAAGAGCTCTGCCCACCCGGTGGTGTCCCGGCAGGGCAGTCGGGCCCGAGGGGGTTGTCGCGAGGATGAAGATGACCGACCAGCAGCGAACCGGGCGGCCAGCACGCCGTCCTGCGCCGCACCTGCGCTCGGCGGCCGGAGCCGCCCTGCTCGCCGCCGTCCTGGCGGGGGTCGCCGGGTGCTCGGGCCACTCCGGTGGTGGCTCCTCGGACCAGGGGGCGAGCGTCCCCGACCAGCTGGCCACCGACCCGCTGACGGCGGTGCGCAACGCCGCCGACGTCACCGGCCGCACCGGTTCCGCGCACACCGCCACCGAACTGGTCACCGAGTCCGCGGACAAGAAGGCCTCCTTCAGCGGGAGTGGTGGCTACGACTACGTGAAGCGGATCGGCCGGCTGGAGGTCCAGGTGCCGCCGGGCGCGGCGACCACCGGGAAGATCGTCGAGGTGGTCCTGCCGGGCACCGTCTACCTGCAGAACAGCGGCGCCAAGGTGCCCGCGGGCAAGTGGGTCAAGCTGGACGTGCGCCAGCTGCCGGACGGAAACCTGGTCAGCAGCGGCGCCACCGACCCGGCCTCGGCGGCGGGTGCGCTGCGCGGGGCGCAGAAGGCCGACCTGGTCGGCACCGAGAGCGTCGACGGGGCCTCGCTGCACCACTACCGGGGCACCCTGGACCTGGCGAAGGCGAGCGACGCGACGGGCGGCCGGGGCGGCGACGGCCTGCGGATGGGCGGGCAGACCTTCACCGTCAAGGAGGTTCCGTACGACGCCTGGCTGGACGACCAGGGCCGGCTGCACAAGGTGGTCGAGGTGTTCACCTTCGCCGGGGTGGCCGGCTCGAAGGAGGCCAAGGACCAGGTGAAGGTGACCTCGACGACCTCGCTGTCGGACTTCGGCAAGCCGGTCGAGGCGGCCGAGCCGCCGGCCTCGGACATCTACCAGATGAAGCCCTCGGAGAGCCCCAAGTAGGGCGTGTCCGACACGCCCTGGGTCCCGCCGGGGCAGTGCTCCGGCTGCGGGGCGAGACGGGGCGCCGCCGGAGCGGGTGGCCGTCCGGGGAGCGACGGCCACCCGTTTCGGCGGCGCCGAGATGGCCCGTCCGTGCCATGTGGACGGGCCCCGGAGTGCCTAGGCTGGACGTCGGGTGGCTGCCGCCCGGGCTGGCGAGGCACTGAAGGGGTGGTGCAGGTGGTGTCGTCCACGGGCGGCCGCAGCGGTGGCCACGACGACGCGGCCCTCGACGAGATCGAGCTGGCCGGCGAGCTGATGATCGCCGCGACGGCCAGCAGCGGTGACCGGCTGCCGACCGAGCGGATCGACGAGGTGCTGCTGAACCGGGTGGACCCGGGCCGGCGGGAGAGCGACCAGCGGGAAGGCGACTAGCGGACGGCCCGGAGCCCGGCGGCTCAGCTGCGCAGCAGTCGGCCGATCGCGGCCGAGGCCTCCGCGACCTTGGCGTCCAGCTCGACGCCGCCCTGCTCGGCGGCCGCGGCGACGCAGTGCCGCAGGTGCTCCTCCAGCAGCGAGAGAGCGAAGGACTGCAGGGCCTTGGTACTGGCCGAGACCTGGGTGAGCACGTCGATGCAGTAGACGTCCTCGTCGACCATGCGCTGGAGGCCGCGGATCTGGCCCTCGATCCGGCGCAGCCGCTTGAGGTGGGCGTCCTTCTGCGCGCTGTAGCCGTGCGGGCCGTGATGTCCTGCGGCGGCCGGGGGTACGGCGGGGGTGCCGGCCTGGGGGTCGGTCCTGTGCGCGTGGTCCGGCTCGGTGCGCGCTTGCGTCGTGGTCATCGGCCCGCCTTCGTCTCTGTGCCTGGTGGCTGCGTCGGCCACCAGTGTCCAACACCGGGGCCTTCCATGGTGTTCCGACGGCCCACCCGGCATGTGCCGAAGCGCCTGGTACGGGCCGTCGCGCGGTTCACCCGTCTGAGCGGCGCCCCGGTCCCGCGCGCGCAGGACGGGGGAAATCCGGGCGAGGTTCCGTCAGACTGATGCTCATGTCCGCACGCGGCTGTGCGGTCCGGGTCGGCCGGTGCGGCAGCCGAACGGAAGGGGAGGGTCCGCCTCCCTCCCCGCCACCCCGTTTGCGCGATTGCGCTTGGTTGCACCTAGCATCGTTCAGTCCCTACCCCGCACATCGGAGATTTCCGTGCGTTTTAGCCTGACCCCGAAGGAGACGAGCTTCTACGACATGTTCGCCGCCGCCGCGGAGAACCTGGTCGTCGGCTCGAAGCTCCTGCTGGAACTGCTGGGATCAGACGTGTCGGCCCGCGCGGAGATCGTCGAGCGCATGCGCGCCGCCGAACACGCCGGGGACGACACCACCCATGCCGTGTTCCACCAGCTGAACTCCTCCTTCATCACGCCCTTCGACCGCGAGGACATCTACAGCCTGGCGTCGTCGCTGGACGACATCATGGACTTCATGGAGGAGGCCGTCGACCTGGTCGTCCTCTATGACATCCAGACCCTGCCGAAGGGCATCGAGCAGCAGATCGAGGTGCTGGCCCGGGCCGCCGAGCTGACCGCCGCGGCGATGCCGAACCTGCGCAGCATGTCGAACCTCACCGAGTACTGGATCGAGGTCAACCGACTGGAGAACCAGGCCGACCAGATCCACCGCAAGCTGCTCGCCCACCTGTTCTCCGGCCAGTACGACGCCATCGAGGTGCTCAAGCTCAAGCAGATCGTGGACGTCCTTGAGGAGGCGGCGGACGCGTTCGAGCACGTCGCCAACACGGTGGAGACCATCGCGGTCAAGGAGTCCTGACCCTCGTGGACATGGCAGCACTCATCGCCGTCATCGGTGTTGCGTTCTTCTTCACGTACACCAACGGCTTCCACGACTCGGCCAACGCGATCGCCACGTCGGTCTCCACCCGGGCGCTCACCCCCAGGGCCGCGCTCGCGATGGCCGCGGTGATGAACCTGGCCGGCGCCTTCCTGGGCAGCGGGGTGGCGCACACCGTCTCCCAGGGGATCATCGAGACCCCCACCGGCAACCAGGGGATGGCGATCCTGTTCGCCGCCCTGGTCGGCGCGATCGCCTGGAACCTGACCACCTGGTACTTCGGCCTGCCGTCCTCCTCCTCGCACGCGCTGTTCGGCGGCATGGTGGGCGCGGCGCTGGCCGGCGGGGTCGGCGTGATCTGGAGCGGGGTCCTCGACAAGATCGTCATTCCGATGATCGTCTCGCCGGTGGTCGGCCTGATCGGCGGCTTCCTGGTGATGCTGGCGATCCTGTGGATCTTCCGCCGGGCCAACCCGCACCGCGCCAAGCGCAACTTCCGGGTCGCCCAGACCGCCTCGGCCGCCGCGATGGCGCTGGCGCACGGTCTGCAGGACGCGCAGAAGACCATGGGCATCGTGGTCATGGCGCTCACCATCTCCGGCCACCAGACCACCGGCGACATCCCGGTCTGGGTGAAGATCTCCTGCGCGACCATGCTCTCGCTGGGCACCTACGCGGGCGGCTGGCGGATCATGCGGACCCTCGGCCGCAAGATCATCGAGCTGGACCCGCCGCAGGGCTTCGCGGCCGAGGCCACCTCCTCGGCGATCATGTACATCACGTCGTTCGTCTTCAAGGCGCCGATCTCCACCACCCACGTCATCACCGCGGCGATCATGGGTGCGGGGGCCACCAAGCGGATCCGCGCGGTGCGCTGGGGCGTCGCGAAGAACATCGTGCTCGGCTGGTTCATCACGATGCCGGCGGCCGCCATCGTCGCAGCGCTGATGTACTGGTTCGTGCACCTGTTCTGGGGCTGATCCCCGAACGGCCGCAGGCGAGCCGGCGACCCCCCGCCCCGAGCCGCACCGGGTCCGAGCGCCCCGGAGGCGAGCGGGCGAATCCCCGCCCCGAGCCGAAGGGGCGCGCCGGTGCCGAAAGGGAGAAGCGACAAGCGAGGTACGAGCGCCGGAGCGCCGACCGTCGGCACCGGGTCCGAGCGCCCCGGAGGCGAGCGGGCGAACAACGAGCAGGGCCCGCCCCCACATCTCGGGGGCGGGCCCTTCTTCATGCCCCGCGGCGGCACCGCCATGCAGCACCGCGGGACAGCTGGGATCCGGCTTAGCCGAAGCGGCCGGAGATGTAGTCCTCGGTCGCCTGGACCGACGGGTTGGAGAAGATCCGCTGGGTGTCGTCCAGCTCGATCAGCTTGCCCGGCTGGCCGACGCCCGCCAGGTTGAAGAAGGCGGTGCGGTCGCTGACGCGGGCCGCCTGCTGCATGTTGTGGGTCACGATGACGATGGTGAACTGCGACTTCAGCTCGCCGATCAGGTCCTCGATGGCGAGGGTGGAGATCGGGTCGAGCGCGGAGCAGGGCTCGTCCATCAGCAGGACCTGCGGCTCGACCGCGATCGCGCGGGCGATGCACAGACGCTGCTGCTGACCGCCGGAGAGGCCAGCACCCGGCTTGTTCAGCCGGGTGTGGACCTCCTTCCAGAGGTTGGCGCCCTTCAGCGAGCGCTCCACCACCTCGTCCAGGACGGACTTCTTGCGCACGCCGGCGAGCTTGAGCCCGGCGACCACGTTGTCGTAGATCGACATGGTCGGGAACGGGTTCGGGCGCTGGAAGACCATGCCGACCGAGCGGCGCACGGCGACCGGGTCGACGTTGGCGCCGTAGAGGTTCTCGTCGTCCAGGAGGACCTTGCCCTCGACCCGCGCGCCGGGGATCACCTCGTGCATCCGGTTGAGGGTACGCAGGAAGGTGGACTTGCCGCAGCCGGAGGGGCCGATGAAGGCGGTCACCGAGCGGGGTTCGATGCTCATCGAGATGTCCTCGATGGCCTTGGTGGTGCCGTAGTAGGCCGACAGTCCGCTGACGTCGATGCGCTTGGCCATGATCGTTGCTTCTCTCGTCTGTCTTCGTACGTCAGTGGGTCGGTCAGTGTCCGCCCTTGGGCGAGCGCCAGCGTGCGATGCCCCGGGCGATGAGGTTGAGCCCCATCACGAAGGCGATCAGCACCAGCGCGGCACCCCAGGCACGGGCGTAGCCGTTGTCGTTGTTGACCACCGAGTACTGCTGCCAGATGTACATCGGCAGGGACTGCTGCGGTCCGTCGAACGGGTTGGTGTTGATGGCGTCGGCGCCGAACACCAGCATCATCACCGGAGCGGTCTCACCCGTGATGCGGGCGACCGCGAGCATCACACCGGTGGTGATGCCACCGATCGCGGTGGGGAGGACGATCCGCAGGATGGTCTTCCACTTCGGCACGCCGAGTGCGTACGAGGCCTCGCGCAGCTCGTTCGGGACGAGCTTGAGCATCTCCTCGGTGGACCGGACCACGACCGGGATCATCAGGATCGCCAGCGCGAGGCTGCCCGAGAAGCCGGAGTAGTTGAAGCCCAGCGCGAGGTTCCAGACCGAGAGGACGAACAGACCGGCGACGATGGACGGGATGCCCGTCATGACGTCGACGAAGAAGGTGACGGCCTTGGCGAGCCGGCCGCGGCCGTACTCGACCAGGTAGACGGCGGTCAGTAGACCGAGCGGGGCGGCCAGCGCGGTGGCCAGGCCGACCTGCTCCAGGGTGCCGATCAGCGCGTGGTAGATGCCGCCGCCGGGGCCGGTCTGGATGACGCCCTTCATCGAGTGGCTCAGGAAGTTCCCGTCCACCACGTCGATGCCCTGCTGGACCGTGTAGACGGTCAGCGAGATCAGCGGGACGACGGCCAGGATGAAGGCGACCCAGACCACCGAGGTGGCGAGCCGGTCCTTGGCCTGGCGGCGGCCCTCGACCTGGGCCGAGATCAGGTAGCTGGCCACCGTGAAGAGCAGGGCCGAGATCAGGCCCCACTGCAGGTGGCTCTTCAGCCCACCGACGGCGCCGATCCCGCAGCCGACGGCGATCGAGCCGACGGCGACGGCGGGCGGGGCCCACTTGGGCAGCCGGTTGGCGGTCAGCGTCCGGCTGACCGGCCGGGCGTCCGCGGGCACGGTCGTTGCGGTGGTCATGCGTTGGCCCCCGAGTACTCCTTGCGGCGGGCGATGATCAGTCGCGCGGCGCCGTTCACCAGCAAGGTGATGACGAACAGGACGAGGCCGGAGGCCATCAGCGCGTTGCGGCCGTTGTCGCCCGCCTCGGCGAACTTCAGCGCGATGTTCTGCGCGAAGGTGCCGCCGCCCGCGTCGAGGATGTGCAGCGACAGGACGTTGTTGGCGGAGAGCACCACGGCGACCGCGATGGTCTCACCGAGCGCGCGGCCGAGGCCGAGCATCGAGGCCGAGATGATGCCGGGGCGGCCGAACGGCAGCACCGCGGTGCGGATCATCTCCCAGCGGGTCGCGCCGAGCGCGAGCGCCGCCTCCTCGTGCATCCGCGGCACCTGGCGGAACACCTCGCGGGAGACCGCGGTGATGATCGGCAGGACCATGATCGCCAGCAGGATGCCGACGGTGAACAGGTTGCGCGGGGTGCCGGTCTTGGTCTGGTCGAAGATGTACGTCCAGCCCAGGTACTGGTTCAGCCAGCTGGTCAGACCGTCCATGTGCGGGACCAGGAAGAGCGCGCCCCAGAGGCCGTAGACGATGCTGGGGACGGCGGCGAGCAGGTCGACCAGGTAGGCGAACGGCTGGGCGATCCGCCTCGGCGCGTAGTGCGAGATGAACAGCGCGATCCCGATGGCCACCGGAACGGCGATCAACATCGCGATGAGGGCGCTGACGATGGTGCCGAGGGCCAGGACGGCGATGCCGAAGACCGGCTTCGGGGCGTCCGGCGTCCACTCGAAGGTGGTGAAGAAGTTGCCGTCGTTCTTGCTGAGGGCCAGGCCCGAGCGCCAGGCCAGGAAGCCGGCGATCGCGGCCATGATGACCAGCAGCAGGATGCCCGCGCCGCGGGCGAGGTTCATGAAGATCTTGTCGCCGACGCGGCTGTCACGCGGTCGGCGTTCCCTGCCTCGCGGGGCGGCAGGGGAGGATGAAGTCATTGGTCTACTCCGGTCTGGTGGTGCCGCCCCGGAAGGGGGCCGGCACCATGGCGGCGGTGCCCCGGACGTTGGTGCTGAGTCGTTGGTGCGTTCCGGTGGGACGGCCCCGGCCCCCCTCGCTCACGGGGCCGTCCCACCGGTGGTCCTGTCGGGTCAGGCCAGGGCGGCGACGGCGGTCTTGACCTTGTCGCCGATGGCGGCCGGCATCGGGACGTAGCCCTTGTCGCCTATGGCCTTCTGGGCGCCGTCGCTGATCGTGTAGGTCAGGAACGACTTGAGGGTGTCGAGGGTCTCGGCCTTGTTGCCCTTGTCGCAGGCGATCTCGTAGGTCACCAGGACGATCGGGTAGGCGTTGTCGGCCTTGGTGCCGTAGTCCAGGGAGAGGGCGAGGTCGCCGTCGGTGCCCGTGACGGTGGAGGTCGAGAGGGTGAGCGCGGCGTTGGCGGCGGTCGCCTCGACGGGCTGAGCGGCGCCGGTGGAGATCTTGGCGCTCTTCAGGTTGTTGATCTGGGCGAAGGACAGCTCGGCGTAGCCGATCGAGTTCTTGACCTGCTTGATCTGGGCGGAGACACCGGCGCTGCCGTTGGCGGACTGGCCGCCCTTGCCCTTCCACGCCTTGTTCGGCTCCGCGCTCCAGGCGCCGCCGGAGGTCTTGGCGAAGTAGGAGGTCAGGTTGTAGGTGGTGCCGGAGTCGTCCGAGCGGTGGAACGACTGGATGTCGGCGTCCGGCAGCTTGGCGCCCGGGTTCAGGGCGGCGATCGCCGGGTCGTTCCACTTGGTGATCTGCGAGTCGAAGATCTTGGCGGCGGTCGGACCGTCCAGGACCAGGTTGTCGACACCGTCGACGTTGTAGACCAGGGAGACCAGGCCGGCGACCATCGGCAGGTCGACGGCCTTGCCGCCGGTGCAGACCGCCTTGGAGGCGTCGACGTCGGCGGGCTTCAGCGCGAAGTCGGAGCCCGCGAAGGCGACCTTGCCCTGGTTGAACTGCTGGACACCGGCGCCGGAGCCGCCACCGCCGTAGTTGACGGTGATGCCGGAGCAGGCGGCGCCGAAGTTGGCCTTCCACACGTCGATCGCGTTGCCCTGCGCGGTCGAACCGGCGCCGAGCAGCGTGCCGGCCTTGCCACAGTTGATCGCGGCGGCCGACGCGGAACCGCCGCTGGAGCCACCGGACGCCTTGGTGGTGCTGTTGTCGTCCGAACCGCAGGCGGCGAGCGACAGCGAGCTGACGAGCGCCATGGCACCGATGGCGAGGGCCTTGGAGCGGCCGTTCCGCTGGAGCTTCACAGGGGTGTCCCTTTCTGTGGCATTGCCCGACGCGCAGACCGTGCGGACACGGCCGAGGGCGGGTTTTGCTGTGGTCCGGGGCCCGTGCGGCCCTCCGGTAGACCCGAAGTTAGGCCGGGTAGGTGACACGACAGCCGGTCGCAAGTGAACGGGGAGTGAACCTCGAACGGATGGCAGGAAACTATGTCACGTAGTAACGGTTGCGTCACGGCAAGGACGCGGGTAGATCACTTCCACCGTTCCTTCACCGCCGGCTCCCCGCTCATCCGTACAGGCCTCGCGCCCAGGATCTCCAGGAGGGCGTCGATCAGCAACCGGTCGCGGTCGTGGGTCAGCCGGACGCGGGCCTTCCCGGCCGGCAGCCATTCCAGCCGGTCCACCTCCCGGTTCGGGCGGAACGACCCGCTGGTCGGCACCGCCGCCCAGTACCGGACCTCTTTCGGACGGCCCTGCGCCAGGTAGTGCTGGGTGGGCAGCTCAGGACCGAGCAGGCAGCGGAAGCCGGTCTCCTCCCACACCTCGCGCAGCGCCGCCCCGACCACCCCCTCGCCCGGGTCGAGCTTGCCCTTCGGCAGACTCCAGTCGTCGTACTTCGGACGGTGGATCACCGCGATCCGCGGCCGCCCCAGCCTGCCGCTCGGCTTCGGCCGGCCCGGCAGCCAGAGCACCGCGCCCGCCGCCAGGACCACCGGGGCACGGCCCGCCCCGGTCGCGCGGGTGTCCGCTGCCCGCCCGGTGCTCGGGCTCGGCACGGGGCTCGGAGTCGGCGCGGGGGTCAGGCGATCGTGCAATTCAGGCCGTCCGTGGTGCGGGGGAATGCCCCCAGCCCTCGGCAGGGGGGATCTCCAGCCAGCCGTCCAGGCCGGGCGGGAGGTCGGGCCACCGGCGGCCGACGGCGTACCGCGCCGCCTCCACCTCCAGCCGCTGATCAGCATGCACCACGCCCAGCACGTACGCGGTCGCGGGGGTGATCCGCGGGGTGCGCGCCGCGGTGGCGGCGGTCACCGCGGCGTCCGCCGCCTCCTGGTGCCGGCCCAGCACCACGTCCAGCTCGTCCAGCTCGGAGGACGGACGGCCGCACACCTCCAGCGCGTACCGGGCCCGCTTCACCAGGATCCGCAACCGGGACCAGGGCGCGTCGTCGGCCGCCAGGGCCGCGTCCGCGTCGGCCGCGCCGCGCACCGACGGCGCCGCGCCCAGCCGGCGCAGCCCGTCCCCGCCGTACGGCGTCGCGGCCCGCTGCAACGGCAGCTGCTGGGCGCACGCGGACAGCGCGGTGAACGCGGCGGCCGCCTGCGGCAGCAGCACCGCAGACGCCCGGCCACCGGCCGTCTCCAGCAGCGGCGCCTCACCGACCAGCAGGGTCATCCGGTCCGCCAGCGCGTGCAGCCGGGCCGAGCGGAGCTCCTGCAGCACCGTGGAGTGCGCCCTGGTCCGGGCCAGGGTCAGCTGCCGGTCCAGCAGCGCCCGCGCCTTGGGCGCGCCCGCGTGCCCGGCCAGCATGCCGGTGCCCTCCGGGTCACTGCCGCTCAGCGAGTCCACCGCGCCCAGCAGCCGGGCCGAGCGGCGGACGTAGCCGGGCTCCAGCGCCAGCAGGTTGAGCAGCCAGCGCAGCTCGGTGCGCGACTCCTGCGCCCAGGTCTGCTCGAAGACGGCGCCGAAGGTGTGCAGCAGCCCGCCGATCCGCCGGACGGCCCGCAGCAGGTCGGCGGTACCGGCCGCCGGGACGACCGCCGCCGAACCCGGTCTGGCGCCGACCTCGCCCACCGCGAGCGGCAGGGCGCGCAGGAACGCTCCGGCCTGGGCGGTGAGCTGGCGGGAAAGGATGTCCCCGGCGGTCGCGGTGGAGGCCGCCTGGGCCGTCATCGGCGCATCGGTCATGGCGTGGTGAATCCCCGTTCCCCCGGGGCCGTCCCCCGGGGCTGGTGGCCGACCGCCGGAGCAGGTCCCCTCGGGGCCCGGAAGGCCCGAACTGCTCCGGCGGCTCGCATCAGTGGACGCGTCAGCGCGAGGTGGCGGCCCGGCGGCGTTGACGCGAGTCGATGAGCAGGTCCTGGACGTGCCTCAGCGGCCGGCCCTCGGCGTCCTGCGAGTGACGGGTCCAGACGCCGTCCGGTCCCAGGTGCCAGGACTCGGTCTCGTCCGACACCCCGAGATCGATCAGCCCGGACAGCTCGGCGCGGTGCGCCGGGTCGGTGATCCGCATGAGCGCCTCGATCCGGCGGTCCAGGTTGCGGTGCATCATGTCGGCACTGCCGATCCAGACCTCCGGATCGCCGTTGTTGCCGAACACGAAGACCCTGGAGTGCTCCAGGAAGCGGCCCAGGATGCTGCGGACCCGGATGTTCTCGCTCAGCCCCGGCACGCCGGGGCGGATCGCGCAGATGCCGCGCACCCAGACGTCCACCGGCACCCCGGCCTGCGAGGCCCGGTACAGGGCGTCGATCACGGCCTCGTCGACGATCGAGTTGACCTTGATCTTCACGTACGCGGGCCGGCCCGCCCGGTGGTGGGCCATCTCGTTGTTGATCCGCGAGACCAGCCCGTCCCGCAGGCCGCGCGGGGCGGTCAGCAGGCGGCGGTAGGACTCGCGGCGCGAGTAGCCGGACAGCCGGTTGAACAGGTCCGAGAGGTCAGCGCCGACCTGCGGGTCGGAGGTGAGCAGGCCGAGGTCCTCGTACAGCCGGGCCGTCTTCGGGTGGTAGTTGCCGGTACCGACGTGCGAGTAGCGGCGCAGGGTGTCGCCCTCCTGGCGGACCACCAGCGACAGCTTGCAGTGCGTCTTCAGCCCGACCAGGCCGTAGACCACGTGGCAGCCGGCCTCCTCCAGCTTGCGGGCCCACTTGATGTTGGCCTGCTCGTCGAAGCGCGCCTTGATCTCGACCAGGACCAGCACCTGCTTGCCGGACTCGGCCGCGTCGATCAGCGCGTCCACGATCGGCGAGTCACCCGAGGTGCGGTACAGGGTCTGCTTGATCGCCAGCACGTCCGGGTCGCCGGCCGCCTGCTCCAGGAAGGCCTGCACCGAGGTGGAGAAACTGTCGTACGGGTGGTGCAGCAGGACGTCGCGCTCGCGCATCGCGGCGAAGATGTCCGGCTGCGAGGCCGACTCGACGTCGGTCAGCCCGCGGGCCGTACCGGCCACGAACTTCGGGTACTTGAGCTCCGGGCGGTCCAGCTCGGCGATCCCGAACAGCCCGGTCAGGTCCAGCGGCCCGGGCAGCGGGAAGACCTCCGCCTCGGTGATGTTCAGCTCCCGCACCAGCAGGTCCAGGATGTAGGGGTCGATCGACTCCTCGACCTCCAGCCGGACCGGCGGGCCGAAGCGCCGCCGCATCAGCTCCTTCTCCAGGGCCTTCAGGATGTTCTCGGTGTCGTCTTCCTCCACCTCCAGGTCCTCGTTGCGGGTGACGCGGAAGGCGTGGTGGGCCAGCACCTCCATCCCCGGGAAGAGTTCCTCCAGGTGCGCGCCCATGACGTCCTCCAGCGGGACGTACCGCTGGGGCGAGGCCTCCAGGAAACGGGCCAGCGACTGCGGCACCTTGACGCGCGCGAAGTGCTTGTGCCCGGACACCGGGTTGCGGACGACCACGGCCAGGTTGAGCGAGAGCCCCGATATGTACGGGAAGGGGTGCGCCGGGTCGACGGCCAGCGGGGTCAGGACCGGGAAGATCTTCTGCCGGAACAGGGTGTGCAGCCGGGCCTGCTCCTTCTCGGCCAGCTCCGGCCAACGGACCACCTCGATGCCCTCGGCGGCCAGGTCCGGCAGCACCTCCTGCTGGAAGGCGGCGGCGTGCCGGGCCATCAGCTCGCGCGAGCGGGTCCAGATCAGGTCCAGCACCTCGCGCGGCTGGAGGCCGGAGGCGCTGCGCTGGGCGACGCCGGTGGCGATCCGGCGCTTCAGCCCGGCCACCCGGACCATGAAGAACTCGTCCAGGTTGCTCGCGAAGATCGCCAGGAACTTCGCCCGTTCGAGGAGCGGGATCCCCGGGTCCTCGGCGAGCTCCAGGACGCGCTCGTTGAACGCGAGCCAGCTGCGCTCGCGGTCCAGGAAGCGGCCCTGCGGCAAGGCTTCCAACTCCTGTTCGTCCGTGGTCGACAGCTCCGGCGGAACCCCCAGCGCACCGGACATCCGGGCCGTCGGCGACAGCGGGGCAGAGACGGGGCGGGGGATGCTCATGGGCTCCAGCTCCTCCAGCAGCAGGACGGCGTCCGGATGCGAATGGCTCTGCGGGCCGTCGTTCTCGCCCCGGGCGGCGGCGGCCCCCAGGGACAGCGCCCAGCCACCGGGCGCGGTCCGTACAGGACCGGCCGGCGAATGGCGGTCGACTCTGCACGAGCGAGACACTACGGACTTCATCCTGTGATCTTCGCGGCAGCAATTGAATCCACGGTAAACACCGCATGGCCAGGAGGAAAGCTGAGTCGGTCGGGGCAAGGGGGCGGTGCCGTTTTCCACCCGTCGCCCGTGACCACTCGGTACGGCCCGGCCGTCCGGTCGGTGCGGCCGGGTCGTCCGGGTCGTCCGGGTCGTCCGGTGGGACGATCCGGCCGCACCGGGCGGCTAGGCCGACCGGTTCGCCTGGTACTGGGCTCGGTACATGAGGTCCACCTCGTGAACGGTGAATCCCAGTCGTTCATATACCCGCACGGCGGCCGGATTGTCGGCGTCGACGTAGAGAAGGACGGTTTCCAGTCCACGCTCGCCGGCTCCGGAGCCGGTCAGGTGACGCAGGCCCGCCGCGGTCAGTGCCCGGCCGAGTCCACTGCCCTGCTCGGCCGGGTCCACCCCGACCACGTACACCTCGCCGAGCTCCGGCTCGGTGGCGGTGGCCGGGTGCACCTTGGTCCAGTGGAAGCCGACCGCCTTGCCGTCGCGGGTGGCCAGGAAGAAACCGGCCGGGTCGAACCAGGGCTCGGCGAGGCGCTCGGCGAGGTCCTGCTCGGTCCAGGAACCCTGCTCCGGGTGGTGGGCGAAGGCCAGGGCGTTCAGCCGCAGCCACTCGGCGTCGTCCTCGCCCGGGCGGAAGGTGCGGAGCTCGATGCCCTCGGGGACGGGCACGGCCTCGGTCTGCGCGCCGGTGCGGCGCATCTGCCGCAGCTCACGGACCAGCTCGGCACCGTACGCGCCGGCCAGGAGCCGGGCTGCCGGGTGGCCGCCGTGCACCCAGAAGTCCACCGCGTCGCGGCCCTCCCGGTGGGCCTCCGCAAGGACGGCGTCCAGCAGCGGACGAGCCAGACCGCGGCCTCGGGCCGCCGGGGCGACCACCAGCTCGGCGGCGGGGTTGGCGGTCGGGCTCTCCGGGACTTCGAGCTGGCCGTAGGCGAGGACGGCTGCGTTCTCGGACGCGGCCTGAGAGGAGACCTCGGATTCGCTCTCGGACTCGATGAAGTGGGTGACGCCCGGGCGGGGCGTCTCGGCGTTCCGCAGCCGGAGCCGGCCCTGCTCGGACACGGCGGCCCGGCCGTCCACCGCCTGGGCCTCCGCCAGAACACGCAGGGCGCCGTCGCGCTGACCGGGGCGGAGCACCTTGTTCGCAATGACCGCTGTCTGATCGTCCATGCACTGACAATACGTCAACGGAAATGCGAAAAGCCCCTGATCCGAATGGATCAGGGGCTTTTCTGAATGATTGTTCGGCGGCGTCCTACTCTCCCACAGGGTCCCCCCTGCAGTACCATCGGCGCTGTGAGGCTTAGCTTCCGGGTTCGGAA
>NZ_JBICZB010000119.1:0-14843 GCF_043201815.1 Kitasatospora sp. NPDC048296 | reverse complement strand
AAGGTCGGCGTGCTCTGCCTGGCCCCGGAAGAGGGCCTGGGCGTCCGCGACCACGAACTGCGCGAGAAGCACCTGCCCGCCATCAACCGCTTCCGCGAACTGCCGGCCGGCTAGCACCCCCCGGACGTTTTCGACCCAGCACACGAGAAGTGGCCCCGGCGCGCGGTACACCGCACGCCGGGGCCACTGCCGTCAAGGGGTCAGTGGGCGTCGCCCTCCGGCCTGGCCCGGCGGCGGCCGGCGAGCCAGACGTAGACCAGGATGCCGGCGAAGAGGAAGAGGACGCCCTGGTAGACGGCGGCGTAGCCGGCGCCGGCGAGCAGCCAGATCGAGAAGGCGAAGGCGCCGAGGCCGAGGACGGCGTCGCGGACCAGGTGGGGGGTGTCGACCTTGTCGGTCGCGCCGCGGACCAGCCAGTAGAGCTGGGCGGCGGTGGAGAGCAGGTACGGGACGGTGGCGGTGAAGGTGGTGACCAGGACCAGCATGTCGAACGCGCCCTTGGCGCCGCTGGCGAAGTTGAGGACGGTCAGCACCGAGGCCAGGGCGACACTGACGATCACACCGAAGGTCGGTACGCCGCGCTTCTCCTTGCCGAAAGCGGCCGGGAACAGGCCGTCCTTGGCGGCCGCGTACGGCGCCTGGGCGGCCAGCAGGGTCCAGCCGTTGAGCGCGCCGGTCATCGAGACGAGCGCGGCGACGGCGATCACCGTGCCGCCCCAGGAGCCGCCGAACATGGCGTTCACGGCGTCCGAGAAGGGCGCGGCGGAGTGGATCAGCTGCTCGTGGGCGACGGTGCCGAACACGGCGACGGTGCCCAGCAGGTAGACCACGGCCGCGCCGGCGGTGCCGAGCACGCTGGCCCGGCCGACGTTGCGCTCCGGGTCACGGACCTGACCGGCGCTCATCGCGGCCGACTCCACGCCCAGGTAGCTGAACAGCAGGATCGCCGCGGCGGCGGTCATGCCGCCCATCCAGCCCTGGCCGTTGCCGTCGAAGGGCCCGAGGTTCTTCGGGTCGAGGAAGAACAGGCCGCCCACCGCGACCAGTGCCAGCGGGATGAACTTCAGGACGGTGGAAACGAGTTGGACCGCCCCGACGTACTTCGTGCCGGCCAGGTTGGCCAGCGCGGGCAGCCACTGGAAGGCCAGCGCGGCGGTGATCTCCAGCGCGGTGTTGTGGCCGACCGGCAGCAGCACGTCCAGGTAGCCGACGGCGGCGACGGCGAGCGCGGCGTTGCTGACCCAGGTGGTGATCCAGTACGACCAGGCCGACAGGAAGCCGGCGAAGTCCCCGAAGGCCTCGCGGGCGTAGACGTACGGCCCGCCGGTGCGCGGGTTGCGGCGGGCCAGCTGCCCGAAGACCAGGGCCAGCGCGATCGCGCCCACGGTGAGGACGACGAAGGCGAGCAGGCTGACCGTCCCGTACGGCGCCACGGCGGCCGGGATCATGAAGATGCCGCCGCCGATGATGTTGCCCATCACCAGGGCGGTGGCGGTCGGCAGCCCGAAGCGGCCGTTCTTCGAGGGTCTCGCATCGACCGAGGCCGGGGTTCGCGGGTCGCTCGGTCGGGTCGCCTGCCGGGGTTCGGCGGGGCTGGTCTGCATGAGGGTGGTGCGCCTTTCGTGGTCCTGCTCGCGCTCGGTGGAGCGACCGTTCATGCTCGGACCGGGCGGTACCTTGCACCAAATCGATGGGATTTGTTCGTCCAGCCCGCCGGATCACCGCAAGACTTACGGCCGTACGCCGGTCGGACGGGCACTCGTCCGGTGCCCCTCGTGAGGCCGTTCGACCCGGAATGGGGTGGTTCGGCCGGGCGGGGGAGATGTGTCACCCGGATGCCCCAGCGCGGTTGCGGCGCGCGCCAGCTGGTGCGGGTTCGTGTGCCAACGTTGGCGCGGCGCCTCCCCGTGGGGCGCGGCCCGGTCCGCCTGGCGGTCGAACTGGCCGTTCGGAGAGGCGGGTTGAGGGACAGAGACGAACCAGACGAACCAAAAGGACATCAGATGTCGCTTCGTGGGAAGATCCGCAAGCTCGCCGTGATCACCGTCGTGACGGGTGCCGCCATCGCGGCCGCGCCGACCTCGGCGATGGCGGGGGGCCACCAGATGTCGGAGGAGTCGTCCGCGCTGAGCCTGGAGTCCGGCTCCGCGGGGGTCGGCCTGTTCGGCCCGCACGCCCACTGGTTCAACCTCCACGAGCACAGCGACAGCGAGAGCGACTGCGACTGCTGATCCCGCTGAACTCCGAGCCCGGAGGCCGCCCGTCGGCCCCCGGGCTCACGGCTGTCGTTCGAGCCTCCCCTCGCCCCGGCCGACCGGCGGCGTCAGAGGGCGACCGGCGGCTTCAGGCCCGGACCGCCGCCCGTGCGCGCAGTTCCTTCAGCACCGCGATGTCCAGCGCGTGCCCGGTGCCGTCCCCGCCGTGCTTGCGGTCCGGGGTCTCCACCAGCAGCGGCACCCCGGCCGTCTCCGGGTGCTCGAACAGCTCCCGGAACGGCTCCGCGCCGATCATCCCCGCACCGATGTTGGCGTGCCGGTCCTTGCGCGCGCCGACCACGTCCTCCGAGTCGTTGGCGTGGATCAGCCGCAGCCGGCCGGGACCGGCGGCCGAGGCCAGCGCGTCCAGCGCGGCCGTCACCCCGCCGGGTACGGCCAGGTCGTGCCCGGCGGCGAAGGCGTGGCAGGTGTCCAGGCAGACGCCCACCTTGGGGTGCCCGTCCAGCGCCTCCACGTACTCGGCCAGCTCCTCCAGCCGGGAGCAGAGCGAGCTGCCCTGACCGGCGGTGGGCTCCAGCAGCAGCCGGGGCGCGTCCTCGCCGAGCGCGTCCAGTTCGTCCAGCAGCGGCCGGACGTCCGCCCGGACCTGGGCCATCGCCTCGGCCCGGCGGGAGCCGCCGCCGGGCGCCGTACCGACCGCCGAGCCGGTGTGCAGGACGACGCCGAGCGCGCCGATCGCGTGGCCGCGGCGCAGCGAGTGCCGCAGCGAGTCCGCCGAGCGCTCACGGGTGGTCGGATTGTCCGATCCGAAGTTGATCAGGTACGGCGCGTGCACCCACGCCGGGATGCCCTGCTCGGCACAGGCGGTGCGGAACTCCTCGTCCTGCGCCGGAGTGCCCGGGGGAGTGGCCCAGCCGCGCGGGTTGGCCACGAACACCTGCACCGTCTCCGCGCCGACCTTCCGCGCGTACGCCAGTCCCGTTCCGGCCAGGCCGCGGGCGGCCACCGGGACGTGGGCGCCGATCGGGTTGCGGACGGTGGCGGCGGACGGTACGGACGCGGTGCTCATGACCCCGAGGATGTCACGGGCCCGGACCGGGCCGGTTCGCGGCCCGACCTCCCGGCGGTCATGCACGCCACGCCGGAGCGTCCCACCGGTGGCCGACGCCCCGTCAGTCCCGCAGCCCAGCCCTGGTGGCGGGCTCACCCGGGCGCCCGTACCGTCGATTCGGCCGTACCCACCGAACGTCACCACCCGCACACACCGCGTCAGACGCACCACGTCGGACCAGCTCCCCGAGGTCCCGCGAGCACCCGCACCCGCACCCCGCCCCCACCACGCGCGCCGAAAGACAGGTCACCACTCATGCCCACGCGTCGGGTCCACCACCTCGCCGCGGCCACCGCCGCCGCCACCGCCCTGACCACCGTCCTCGCCACCCTGGCCGCCGCCCCGGCGGCCCACGCCGCCGACGGCGCCCTGCACCTCGTCCAGCCGGGCGAATCGATTCAGCGGGCCGTCGACGCCGCGAAGCCCGGCGACACCGTCCAGCTGCTCCCGGGCACCTACCGCGGCAGCGTCCGCATCGCCACCCCCGGCCTGACCCTGCGCGGAGCCGGCCCCCTCAGCGTGATCACCCCCGGGGACGGTACGGAGAACGCCTGCGCCACCGCCGGGCACGGCGTCTGCGTGGTCGGCACCGAGCAGGCCCCGCTGTCCGGCGTCACCATCGAGTCCCTCGCCGTCACCGGCTTCCGCAAGAACGGCATCGACGCCAGTGGCACCACCGGCCTGACCGTCCGCGCCACCTACGTCCACGACAACGCCCAGCAGGGCATCAGCCAGGAGATCTCCACCAAGGCCACCATCATCGGCAACCGCTCGATCGACAACGGCCAGTCCGGCGTCTTCCTCGCCAACTACGCCTACCGCGAGGGCGGCGCGCCCGACACCGGGGGCACCGTCGTCCAGGGCAACGAGCTCACCGGGAACCGGGTCGGCGTCACCGTCCGCCGGCTGCGCGTGCTGACCGTCGAGGGCAACGAGATCAGCGGCAACTGCGCCGGCGTCTTCGTGGTCGGCGACGAGGGCGTGCCCCGCGCCGGAGACCTGGATGTCCGGCACAACCGGGTGGTCGCCAACAACAAGTTCTGCCCGGCCAACCCGCGGCTGGGTGTCGTCCAGGGCGCCGGCATCGTGCTCACCGGCACCGAGGACACCCGGGTGACCGACAACGAGGTCCACGACAACGTCGGCACCTCGGACTTCTCCGGCGGCATCGTCCTGTTCAAGAGCGTCGTCGGCATCCCCAACACCCGGGCGACCATCGCCGACAACCACCTGAGCGGCAACGGCCCGGTCGACCTCGCCGACCGCGACACCGGCACCGACAACTCCTACAGCCGCAACACCTGCTCGCTCTCCCAGCCGTCCGGCCGCTGCTGAGCCCCGCACACCCGAGCGCCCGCCGACCCGAGCCCCACACACCCACAGGGACCGCCCATGACCACCGCACCCACCAACGCCACCCCACAGGCCGCGATGCGCCTGCGCGAGCTCGTCTTCGGCGCCGCCTGCGCCGCCGCCGTCCGCGCGGCCGCCCGGCTCGGCCTCGCCGACGCGCTCGGCGACACCCCGGCCGGCGTCACCGAACTCGCGGACAGGCTCGACACCGAACCCCGCCAGCTGCGCCGCCTGCTGCGCGCGCTCACCTGCTACGGGATCTTCGCCGAGACCTCCGAGGACCGCTTCGAGCACACCGAGATGTCCCGCCTGCTGCGCGAGGACGCCCCCAACTCGCTGCGCTACATCTCCCTCTGGTGCACCGAGCCGTGGACCTGGGAGGCCTGGCCGAAGCTGGACGAGGCGGTCCGCTCCGGGCGCAACGTCTTCCCCGACCTGTTCGGCAAGGAGTTCTTCGACTACCTGCACAGCGACGCGGGCGACTCGGCCAAGGTCTTCGACAAGGCGATGACCACCTCCAGCCGGCAGTCCGCCCAGGACTTCGCCGACTACCTGGACCTCACCGGTATCGACTCGGTCGCGGACATCGGCGGCGGCCAGGGCCACGTGCTGGTCAGCCTGCTGGAGAAGCACCCGGCCCTGCACGGCACCCTGCTCGACCTGCCCAAGGTGGTGGCCGGCGCCGACCCCCGACTGCGGGACGGCGGGGCCTTCTCCACCCGCGCCAGCCTGGTGCCGGGCGACTGCCGGGTGGAGATCCCGGTCCGCGCCGACCTCTACATCATCAAGAACATCCTGGAGTGGGACGACGAGAGCACCCGCCGCACCCTCGCCAACGTCGTCGCCGTGGCCCGCCCCGGCGCCCGGGTCGTCGTGGTGGAGAACCTGGTCGACAACAGCCCGTCGATGCGCTTCACCACCGCGATGGACCTGATGCTGATGCTCAACGTCGGCGGCGCCAAGCACTCCGAGGAGAGCATGGTCGGCCTGATGGCGGAGGCCGGCCTGGACGTCACAGCTGTCCGCCCGGTCAACCCCTACCTGCACGCCTTCGAGTCCGTCGTCCGCGGCTGACCCGAAACCGCGACGGCCGCTGCTCCCCGACTCTCCGGGGAGCAGCGGCCGTCGGTCCTGCCGGTGGGCCCGCGCGCTCGGGCCCTGTGTGCTCAGGCCCTGTGCGCTCAGGCCTTGTGCGAGGACTCCAGGTGGGCGAAGACCACCACGTTGTTCAGGTAGTCCTTCCGTTTCTTGTCGTAGGCGCCGCCGCAGGTGATCAGCCGCAGTTGGGCGTCCGGGGTCTTCCCGTACACCTTCTGGTCCGGGAAGGCGTTCTTGGCGAAGGTCTCCACCGAGTCGACGGAGAACACCGCGACCGTGCCGTCCGCCCGGCTCACCTCGACCTTGTTGCCCGGCCGCAACAGGTTCAGGAGCAGGAACACCGCCGGGCCCTTGGTGGTGTCGACGTGGCCGGCGACGACCGCGCTGCCGCGCTCGCCAGGGGTGACCCCGTCCCGGTACCAGCCGACCAGGTTCTTGTCGTCCGGCGGCGGGGCGTTGAGCTGGCCGGCCGGGTTGAGGGTGAGTTCGGTGAACGGCGCGTTCACCGCGATCTGCGGGATCCGCAGCCGGGTCGGCTTGGACGGCTTCAGCGCCGCCGCGGCCGGGGCGGCCGCCGGGGCGCCCTTCGAGGCCGTGGTGGCGGACGCCGACGGCGCCGGGGCGGCGGGTGCGGCGGGTGCGGCGGCCGCCGGCCGGGCGGCCTGGCCGGCGGCCGAGTCGCCGCTCGGCCGGGGGGCCACCGAGTTGTAGATCAGCAGCAGGCCGACCGCTGCCGCTCCCATCGCCGTGCGTAGCAGCCGGGGCATTCCGGAGCCGGGACCGCCCGTCATTCCTGTCCTCCGCTCGAAGTTCCGCTGGAACCACCGGAACCGTCTGGGCCTGTTCCGCAATGACCCGCCGCCCCCGTGCGCCCCGCCCCGGCCGGGGGAGGCGCCCAGAGGCGGCGGTGGCAGGCTCAGACGGCGGCGGCGCCGGACGTGCGGCGGCCGCGGCGCAGCGCGTAGGCGCCGGCCCCGAGGCCGCCGAGCAGCAGCACCGCGCCGGAGGCCAGGCCGCCGCCGGACATCGCCATACCGCCACCGCCGGTGTGCACGCCGCCGTGCGGGGACTTGTGGTCCTCACCCCGGCCTTCGTTACCCCGGCCTTCGTTACCCCGGCCTTCGTTACCGCGGCCTTCGTTACCGCGGCCTTCGTTACCGTGGCCTTCGTTACCGTGGCCTTCGTTACCGCGGCCTTCATTGCCTTGGCCTTCGTTACCGCGGCCTTCGTTACCGCGGCCTTCATTGCCGCGGCCTTCATTGCCTTGGCCTTCGTTACCGCGGCCTTCATTGCCTCGGCCTTCGGATCCCCGGTCGGACTTCTCCTGCCAGGTGAGGTTCTTGCCCAGGTCGGAGGAGCCGTCGGCGAAGGCCATGGGGGCGCCGGCGGTGAGGACGGCCGCTACGGCCGCCCCGGCGAGGAGCGTGCGTGCAGAACGCATGAGGTTGATCCTTCCGGCGCGGGGGCCGCGACCGCCGACGGGGTGCCGGGCAAGAGGGCTCGCGGGCAATGGCGCCTGATCCACCGTCAACCACCGAGAGGCCGCCTGCCACCGGAGCGTGGCGGCGTCGGTACTGACTGTGCGCCCTTCGGGTGGAGTCCCGGGAAAGTTCACCCGGGTGCCTCGGCGATTCGGGTGAATCCGTGCGGGTGCGGGGTGGTACCGCCTGGGCCCGCCCTCGGCGCACGGCCGGGGGCGGGCCCACAGTGAGAGCAGCGGGGAGCGGGAGGTCAGCGCTCCCAGCGGTAGAACTCGCGCGCCATCGCGTCCTTCGGCTCGCGCCAGGTGGCCGGGTCGTAGGCCTGGACGAAGGCGGTCAGGCGGTCGCTGACGGCCCGGAACTCCGGGTGGCCGATGACCTTGGCGACGGCCGGGCCCGGCGGGCGGTCGGCCTCGATCAGGTGCAGGTAGACGTCGCCGAACTGGAAGAGGCTGCGGCCGGTGACGCCGATCAGGTGCGGCAGTTCGCCGCGGTCGGAGTCGGCGAACACCTCGGCGATGTCCGGGGCCGCCTCGGGCTTCATCCGGGCGACGATCAGGGCGCGGTGGGTTCCGGTCATTGCTCGGCCGCCCGCTTCTCGACCTTCTCGCGGATCAGCTGCATCTGGATCCGGGAGTTCTTGTTGATGTGGTTGACCATGCCCTTGTCGTCGACCGGGGCGGTGGGCTTCATCGCGAAGTCCTGGATCCAGCGCATCCTGGTGCCGGCCGGGACCTCCGCGTACTCCCAGCGGATCTCCATGAACTCGAACGGGCCGGGCTCGACCCGGCGGGCGTTGACCGCGAGCGAGGACTTGTCGGTGGTGCGTTCGGAGACCCAGCTCCACACCATGCCGTTCTCGTCCGGGTGCATGGTGAGCCGGAACCGCACCCGGTCGCCGTCACGCTCCAGCACCTCCACCGAGGCGTACTCGGTGAACAGCTGTGGCCAGTTCTCCAGGTCGTTGGTCATCTCCCAGACCAGGTCGAGCGGGGCGTTGATGACGATCTCGTTGTCGGTGTGTCCGGGCATCTCAGGCACCAGCCTTCGTGACGAGGGAAGTGTTGACCAGGTCCATGAACTCGGCCGGGGTCTTGGCGGACTCGGCGCCGGAGGTGACCTTGAGGCCGTGCAGGTTCTCCAGCTCGCCGACGACGCCGAGCAGTCCGAGCGAGTCGACGCCGAACTCCTCGAACTGCGCGCCCGGCTGCTCCAGGTCGCCGGGGTCGACGGTGACGCCGGCCCGGGCCTGGAGCAGGGCGGCCAGCTCGGGATAGCTGAGGTTGTTGCTCACGTGGTTTCCCTTCGGAGGAGTAACGGGGTGGTTCAGGACCGGGAGGCCAGACCCGGTTCGGACCCGAGGTTCGGGGCCGAGGTTCAGGGCAGCTCCCCGCGCCGGATCACCAGTGCGGAGTTGGAGCCCATCAGCCCGCGGCTGAGCACCAGCGCGGTGCGCAGCTCGGCCGGGCGGGCGTGGTCGGTCACCAGGGCGAGGTCGTGGCAGACCTCGGTGACGTTGGGGGTGGGCGGCAGCACGCCGTCCTCCATGGCCAGTACGGCGGCGGCCACGTCCAGCATCGGGGCGCCGCAGTAGGCCCGCCCCGTGCCGGACTTGGGCGCGGTGACCGGGACGCGCTCGGCGTCCGGGCCGAGCGCGTCGGCCAGCGCGAGGACCTCGGCCCGGTCGGCGGCGGGGATGCCGAGGGCGTCCGCGAAGACCACGTCGATCTCCTCGGGCGCCGCCCGGGCCTCGTCCAGCGCGATCCGGATCGCGGCGGCCAGCCCGTTCCGGGACTCCTCCCAGCGGGAGGCCCCGGTGAAGGTGGCGCCGTGCCCGGCCAGGTACGCCCGGATGGTGGCGCCGCGCCGCCGGGCCGACTGCTCGTCCTCCAGCAGCAGCATCGCGCCGCCCTCGGCGGGGGCGAAGCCGCAGGCCTGCGCGGTGAACGGCAGGTAGGCCGCGTCGGGCTGGTCGGACAGGCTCAGTTCGGGGTAGCCGAGCTGGCAGACCATCGAGTACGGCGCCAGCGGGGCCTCGGCGGCGCCGACCACCACCGCGTCGGTACCGCGCTCGATGGAGCGGGCGGCGTGCGCGAGGGCGTCCAGGCCGCCGGCCTCGTCGCTGGCGACCACCCCGCACGGGCCCTTGTAGCCGCCGCGGATCGAGATCTGGCCGGTGCTGGCCGCGTAGAACCAGGCGATGGACTGGTACGGGCCGACGAACTTCGGCCCCTGGCCCCAGAGTTGCTGGAGCTCGCGCTGGCCGAACTCGCCGCCGCCGGAGCCGGCCGCGGTCACCACGCCGACCGCGAAGGGCTGTTCGGGGTCGGGCCGGAATCCGGCGTCCGCCACCGCCAGGTCGGCGGCGGCCATCGCGTAGTGCGTGAACCGGTCGGTCTGCACGAGGAAGCGACTGTCGATCACCGACCGGGGGTCGAACTGCCGTACCTCACCCGCGACTTTGAGCGGTATCTCGGTGCAGCCCTCGCGGGATATCCGGTCGAGGACGCTCACGCCCTGCCTGGTGGCCTTCCAGAAGGCGTCGGCCCCGACACCGTTCGGTGCCACCACACCGAGGCCGGTGACCACGGCCCGGCGGCCCTGCTGACGTGACGTCATGGAATTCACCCCGTTCTGTTGAGCACGACGGCGGACTGGAATCCGCCGAATCCGCTGCCGACCGAGAGGATGTGGCTCAGTGGCAGCTCGCGCGCGGTGCGCGGCACGTAGTCGAGGTCGCACTCCGGGTCCGGAGTCTCGTAGTTGGCGGTCGGCGGCACCACGCCGTGGGAGAGCGCCAGGGTGCAGGCGACCACCTCGATGGCGCCGATCGCGCCGAGCGAGTGCCCGACCATCGACTTGATCGAGCTCATCGGTGTCCCGAGGGCGTGGCTGCCGAGCGAGCGCTTGACCGCGGCGGTCTCATGCCGGTCGTTCTGCTTGGTGCCCGAGCCGTGCGCGTTGACGTAGTCGACGTCGGTGCGGTTGACCCGGGCGTGGTCGAGCGCGTGGTCGATCGCCCGGGACATCTCCAGCCCCTCCTTGGTGAGGCCGGTCATGTGGTACGCGTTGCCGAAGGTGGCGAAGCCGCCGACCTCGCCGTAGATCCGCGCGCCGCGGCGGCGGGCGTGCTCCAGCTCCTCCAGCACCAGGACGGCGCCGCCCTCGCCGAGGACGAAGCCGTCCCGGTGGGCGTCGAAGGGGCGGGAGGCGTGCTCCGGGTCGTCGTTGCGCTCGCTGGTGGCCTTGATGGCGTCGAAGCAGGCGACGGTGATCGGCGAGATCGGGGAGTCGGAGGCACCGGCCACGCAGATGTCGGCGCGCCCCTCCTCGACCGCCTGGAAGCCGTAGCCGATCGCGTCCAGGCCGGAGGTGCAGCCGGTGGAGACGGTCTGCACCGGGCCGTGCGCGCCGACCCGCTCGGCGACCGTGGAGGCCAGCGTGCTGGGCGCGAAGGCCCGGTGCAGCTGCGGCTCGGCCCGCCGGTGGTCCACGTCCCAACGCGCGCCGCCGGCGCTGACCATGGCGTAGTCGTGCTCCAGCCGGGTGGTGCCGCCGACGGCGGTGCCGAGCGAGACGGCGATCCGCCACGGGTTCTCGGCGGCCAGGTCCAGCCCGGCGTCGGCGATCGCCTCGTCGGCCGCGACCATCGCGAACTGCACGTAGCGGTCGTCCCGTCGGACCTGCTCGGGGGTCAGCCCGTGGGCCGCCGGGTCGAAGTCGCACTCGGCCGCGATCCGGGACCGGAATCCGGTGGGGTCGAACAGGGTGATGCCTCGGGTGGCGGTACGGCCGGCCGTCAGGAGGTCCCAGAAGGCGGGGATCCCGATCCCTCCGGGCGCGACCACACCTATTCCCGTGACGGCGACCCGCCGGGTCACGAGGCCACCTTGGCGTGTTCCGGCGGGCCGGAGGCGGCGGTCTCCTCGGTGCTCACGTGGCCGAGGTCGGGGCGCGGGGCGAGCGGGCCGCAGTGGAAGACCATCCGGGCCTCGGTGTCGCCGACGTTGCGGAAGCGGTGGCGCATGTTGATCGGGATCATCAGGCCCTGGTCGGGCTTGAGCGACCGGGTCTCCCCGTCCAGGTCCACCTCCAGGTCGCCGGAGACGACGAACACGAACTCCTCGGAGTACGGGTGGTAGTGCTCGTTGATCCGCTCCCCGGGCTTGAGGATGGCCAGGCCCATGAAGCCGCTGGTCGCCCCGCAGCTGGGAGGGGTGAGCATGGTGCGCAGCTCGGCGCCGTGGCGGCGGTTCTCCGGAGCCTCGTCGACGTTGATGATCCGCGGGTACTGCGTGGTCATGATGGAACTCCTCCGGGTCAGTCGCTCTGTGAACTGCGGTCGGTGACCGGGCTCATGGTGCGGGCGGCGAGGAACGCGCTCAGTCCCGCGACGGTGCGCAGGTCGCCTGTCAGGCCGAGGTCCAGCAGCCCGGCCAGCTCGGCGGCCTCCTGATCGCCCGCCACACCCAGCGCGGCCGCCGGCTCGGCCTCGGCCGGCACCCGCAGGTCGACCAGTCGCACCACGGTGTCCTCGCGCTGGAACACGATGGCCGCCGCGACCGGGCCAGTCGGGTCGGCGGTGGCGAGGTTGTCGTGGTCGAAGAGCAGCTCGGCGACGGCCCGGCCCTGGCCCGGGCGGACCGGGTACAGCACGGCGTGCCGGTGCAGCCGACCGGAGGCGGGGGAGCTGGCGATCGCCTGGTGCCTGGCGGGCAGCGACGCCTTGGCGAAGAAGGCGCGGGCGGCCATCGGGTCGCCCAGCTGGCGGGCCTCCTCCAGGTGCGGGTTGAGCTCCGCCTCGACCGCCCGCACCTCGGGCTGCATCGCCACGTGGCGCAGCGCGTCGCCCAGGTTGCCGACCACCTCGACCGCCCGGACCACCCGGTTCCCGTGCATGAACAGCGAGGTGCGGCGCAGCCGGGTGTGCGCGTCCACCTCGGCCTTGGGCGAGGCGTAGCCGGCCAGGATGCGGGCCACCTCGGCCTCGCTGCCGGGCTTGACGGTGAAGGTCAGCGCATGGCGGATCACGCCGTCCGGGCCCGGGTCGGCCTGCGGCGGGCCGACGTGCCCGGCGGGCTCGCTGCGCGGCAGCCCGGGCGGGACCTCCATCGGGGCCCGGGTGCCGGTGGAGCCGGCCGCCGAGGTCTCCCGCAGGACGGTGTAGCGCAGCGAGCGGAAGTTGTCGCTGACGCAGCCGTGCATCGGCTTGACCATCTCCCGGTGGGCCGGGCTCTCCACCCACTCCAGGAAGGTCTCCTGGTCCCTCCACTCGCTGGTGATCAGCCACTGGCGGGGGTCGTTGATCGACTGGCACAGCTGGTCGCTGACATGGCCGGGCACCGCCGCCACCTGGTGGCGTAGCTGTTCGTAGACGTCGAGGAATCGCTGCTGGGCGCCGTCCTGGAGCTCCAGCATCAGCACCACCCTCAACCGGGTGTCGGACTCTTCGTGCTGCTTCGGCTGCGGTTCGGACAGAGTTGTCATGATCCACTTTCTGCTCTGGGCCGCACGCTGCGGGCCGTGTCGGCCGCGTCCGGCGGGTGCTCCCGGCCTGGGCGAGGAAGGTGCGGTGGCGGTCGGCCCGGGGCAGTCGGCGCCAGGCCTGAGGTCGATCGTGAGCGGCCGACCGGGTGCGGCGCGAGATTTGCGGGCCATCCGGGCGAAGGGGTGGCACAGTCCCCCTCCGGCGGGGGATGGAAGAGCGGGGCCCCCGGTTGAGCGGGCCCGTCGAGGGCGGCGCCGAGCCCAGTAGCCGGGCCGCGGAATCCCCTGACAGGGTGGAGCAATCGATGAATCCGAAGGTTGACGACCGGGTGCCGGTCCTGATCGTGGGCGGGTCCCTGGTCGGGCTGTCGGCCTCGCTGTTCCTCGGCCGGTTGGGTGTCAGGCACCTGCTGGTCGAGAAGCACGCCGACACCTCGCATCACCCGCGCGGGCGAGGCAACAACGTCCGCACGATGGAGCTGTACCGGGGGGCCGGGATCGAGTCGGCGATCCGCGAGGCGGCCTCGGTACTGGCTCCCAACCACGGCATCCTCCAGGCGCCCTCACTGACCGGCGCGGAGCAGGAGTGGCTGTTCCGGGAGATCGACCCGGGCGGGCGGCTGGCCCGGTTCAGTCCCAGCTCGTGGTGCCTGTGCAGCCAGAACGACCTGGAGCCGGTGCTGTTGCGGGCGGCCCGCGAGCTGGGCGGCGACGTGCGGTTCAGCACCGAGCTGGTCTCCTTCGAGCAGGACGCGGGCGGCGTGACCTCGGTGCTGCGCAGCCGGGAGACCGGCGACGAGCGGGTGGTGCGCTCGGAGTACCTGATCGCGGCGGACGGCCCGCGCAGCCCGGTCCGCGAGAGCCTGGGCATCGGCCGGACCGGCAAGGGCGAGCTGTTCCACAACGTCAGCATCACCTTCCGCGCCAAGCGGCTGGCCGAGGTGGTCGGCGACCGGCACTTCATCGCCTGCTACCTGACCAACCCGGAGGCGGACGGCGCGCTGCTGCCGGTGGACAACCGGACGGAGTGGGTCTTCCACGCGCCCTGGCACCCGGAGCACGGCGAGCCGCTGGAGGCCTTCACCGACGAGCGCTGCGAGCGGCACATCCGCACCGCCGTCGGCCTGCCGGAACTGGACGTCGAGGTGACCGGCAAGGCGCCCTGGCACGCCGCCGAACGGGTGGCCGAGCGGTACGGCGCCGGGCGGGTCTTCCTCGCCGGGGACTCGGCCCACGAGATGTCCCCGACCGGTGCCTTCGGCTCCAACACCGGCATCCAGGACGCCCACAACCTGGCCTGGAAGCTCGCCGCCGTCCTGTGCGGCTGGGCCGGGCCCGGCCTGTTGGAGACGTACGGGCAGGAGCGCCTCCCGGTCGCCCGGGTGACCAGCGAGCGCGCCTCGGCCCGTTCCGCCGAGCACAGCCACCCCGGCTACGCGGTGGTCCCGGGCGCCGGCCGCCAGGCCGGGGTGCTGGCGGTGGCGCTCGGCTACCGCTACCCGCGGGGCGCGGTGCTCGGCACCGACCCGTCCGGCGCGGTCGTCCCGGAGCAGTTCGAGTCGGCCGGCGAGCCGGGCAGCCGTGCCCCGCACCAGTGGCTGCTGCGCGCGGGCGTGCGGCTGTCCACGCTGGACCTGTACGAGCAGGCGATGGTGCTGCTCACCGGCCCCGGGGGCGCGGCCTGGCAGCAGGGCGCCCGGCGGGCGGCCGACGGGCTGGCCGTCCCGCTGGACGGCTACCGGATCGGCGACGGTGCCGAGGACGACCTGGCCCCGGAGCAGGGCGCGGACTTCGCCGCCCTGCACGGCATCGGCCCGGACGGCGCACTGCTGGTGCGCCCGGACGGCTTCGTCGCCTGGCGCTCGCCCGGCCCGGTCGACGACCCGGAGGCCGAGGTCGCGGCGGCGCTGCGGGCGGTGCTGAGCCTCTAGGCCCTGATCCCACGGAACCGGGGGACAGCCCCTGGGCATGCGGACGGGGGCGGGGGGGGGGGGGGGGGCCCGCCGGGGCCCGGCGGGGGGGGGGGGGGGTAGGGTGGCCCCCCCCCGCCCCCCCACCAACCAGGCGCCCAACCCCCCCCAAAAACCACGCGGGCGG
>NZ_JBICZB010000118.1:0-15034 GCF_043201815.1 Kitasatospora sp. NPDC048296 | reverse complement strand
CCGGGCTCTCGGCATGCCCAGCCCCCGCCTACGGCCCGGCGACATCTGACACAAGGATCACCCCAGATGAGCCGACGCGAACCGAAACAGCGAGGCTAGTGCTGGAAGAGTACTTCCGGATTGTTCGGCGCGGGGCCGTCCGGCAGCGGACTGTGGATCCCCTTCAGCGTCTTGTCGAAGAACGCTGTCACGTACTCGCGGGTGATCACCACCCCGCGTTCCGGGGAGAGGGGCGGCGTCGCGAACCCTGCCTCCTCGTGAAGCAGGTCCAGGTCGGAGAAGCTGAAGTGGTCGGCGTTGGCGACCGTCAGCCACTTCTTGTAGCCGCCGAGGGCGGCCCAGTCCTGCTCCCACTCGCCGCCGGCCGAGTGGTTGGAGGGGGGCGCACCCAGCATGAGGAACGGCCGGTTGAGGGGGTAAACCCTACCCCCGCTGGTGGGCTCTCCTCGCTGCCGACGGGTGGTCGGGTTGGGTACCGTCCCCTTGTCGAATCGAGGCGCGGATGACCTGTTCGCCGCCCGCACTGCCCACGAGAGCGGGTCCGAAGCGCCGACGGCCTGGATCGGGTCCATCTCGGCCAGCCGCTGCTGCAGGTCGGGGATGGCGTTGAAGGTGCCGAGGTTGGCGAAGGTGACGGCGTCCAGGAACGACACCGTGCCGGACTGGCTGTTGCCGACCACCACCACGTCCCTCAGGCCCGCGTCCGCGCCCCGGGTGCCCCACGGCGACTCTCGCGGTGCGCAGTCGAACGTAAACCACACCCACGCGCCCACCCAGGTCGAAGCCGACTGGATTGACCGCGACGTCGAGTTCGCGATGTGGCCGGCTGTCATACCACCACGAGCAGTGGCGGCGGCCTGACCTACTACCGTTCCGTGCCGGTCGCGAATACGGCGAGAAGGCCAGAAGGCTGCGGTGGAATGCGCCTTTCTTCGGCTGTTGCAGCAGTTTGAATACCCTGGGGGGTAGGGCGCCTAGAGGGGCTGAGCATGCTGAAGGACGTCGATATGGAGGCGTTCGCCGCCGCCCGCGAGTGCGGAGCGCTGGTGCTCGACGCGCGCGAGGGGTTCGAGTTCGCGATGGGGCACGTTCCCGGTGCGCGCTGGTTTCGCTCGGGATACTGGCCGACAGTCTTGCCGACCTCCCACGCGACAGAGCCGTCATGGTGATTTGTGCCTCTGGGAGCCGTAGCCAGGTCGCGGCCGAGCTGCTCGCCCGGGCCGGATTCGACGCCGCCTCCGTGCGGGGCGGCTGAGCTTCCCCGTAGCGCCCCCACTCGTCCGTCCATCGTGCCACCGCCGGAGCCCCTGGGCCGCCCCGGTCTGCTGGACCGCCTTGGCGTGTGGCCGTCGGCGGCCCGCACCCTGTCAAGCGGCGAGCTGGTACGCCGTGATGTGGCGTCCCCCACCGCGGCCGCGATGATCTTCGCGATCGCAATGGACTACACCGTCTTCCTGCTCGCCGCCGCCAAGGAGAACAACACACGGCTGACCGGCCGAGGGGGGGGGGGGGGGGGGGGGGGGGGGGGGGGGGGGGGCCCCCCCCCCCCCCCCCCCCCCCCGCGGCGGGGCGGGGGGGGGGGGCCCCGCCCCCCCCCCCCCCCCCCCCCCCCCCCCCCCCGCGTTCCGGCCTCCCGATCGTGTGTGCGGCTGCTCCATCTCCGGACCGCAGAAGGGACTGCGGCTCGCCGACGTCCGCTCAGCACTCAGTCGGGGCGAGGACAGTCGTGAAGCACAGTCCGGCCGACAGTGCGGTGCGCGTCGCGCCACGATGAGGGGGGACGGGATGGCCAGATCCGGCTCGCGCCTACCGTGCCCGGAGATGCCTCTCCCGACCGGATCGGCAGCCACCGTTCAGCGGCGACCCAGGATCCTCGCCAGGAAGCCACCACCCTTGCCTGTGTTCTTGTCGCAGGTACAGCGGTCGGCCTTGCCGACCCCGGCCAGCACCTGGTCGACGTGCATGCCGCACCCCGCATAGGTGGCCTTGCCGCAGGTGCGGCAGGTGGTACGTCGACACATCACATGACTCCTTGCGTTGTGGCCCTTGTGGGCGGCCGTTTCTTCAAAAATACCCCATAGGGTATATTTTGGGGTCGCGACTGCTGGCCGTGCATGTCCTGCAGCGCAATGCATGGGCGAGCGGTCGGCAGTTGGGCCGCTCCGTGTTTGTGCGGCCGGAGTCCCCCGGAAAGCACGGCGGAGGTCTCTGCTCAAGCCATCGGGGAGTCGCGCGATCGCTTGCGCGGCCTGGTCCGTGAAGACGCCAGCCGTGACCAGCCGACCGCCGCGGTGATCGACGCGCAGTCGCTGCGGGCGGAGGCCTCGGTACCGGCGTTCTTACGCGGCTACGACGGGGTCAGGAAGGTCCCCCTGGCAAGGCGCCACATCGGGTCGACTGCGCCAGCCTGCTGCTGGCCGTGATGGTCACTGCGGCCGACGTGACGGCCCTGGGACGGCTCATCCGCCGACATACCCGGCGGCATTTCGCCGCGTTCGACCTGCTGCGAGCCGCCGGTGCCGAGTCGGCCGGATGGTCTGGATCAGCCGGGTGTCGGTTTACGAGTCCGTGCCGTCGGGGTGTGTCCGCAAGCAGACCTCGGCAATGGTGAAGTGGCGGAGAGCCTCGAAATTCTCGGGCAGGTCGATGTGGCCTTCGACAATACGGCCGGGACGTTCGGCGACGAGGCGACGCGCGTGGGCGAGGTAACCCGCCAGAGACTCCTCGCCATGGTGGATCGGCGTGTCGGCACGCTTCCAACCGGGGCCATCCGGGGTGTCGAAGCGGAAGTCGGCCAGGCTCAACGGGGGTTCCATCGGCGCGAGCCGGTGGCGCCAGAGGCCGGCGCCAGGGGTGAAGCGATAGTCGGGGAGCAGGCGGTAGCCGTCCGTGGCTATGAGATCGACTGCCTCGACGATGAAATCCCGGACGGTGTCGGACATGAAGTACGGAAAGCTGACTCGTGTCCAGCCGGGCTTGATGCCTTCGTGGCCGCGCATGACGATTTCATCGCGCAGTGCCCCCGAATGATCTCCACCGATCCCCAGCAGACGGTGCCCATACGGGCCGGCGCAGGAGCAGCCGCCGCGGGCCTGGATGCCGAAGAGGTCGTTGAGCAGCGCGACCACGAAGTTGTGGTGCAGGTAGCGGTCCTCGTGCCGAATCAGGAACGAGACCAGTGGCAGGCGTCGCACATGGGTGGTGCCGAGGATGACGATGTTCGGGTTGTTCTGCCAGCGGTCCAGGACTGCATCCCAGGATCGCTCCTCCCTGGCGTGGATCAGCTCGGAACCGACCGCCTCCTTGACCCCGAAGGCGAGGCCGGCGCGGATCGACTCGACGATGGCGGGGGTGCCACCTTCCTCCCGGGCCACCACATCCTCGAGGTAGTACTGATGCTGGGGGTCCACGAAGGCAACGGTGCCGCCGCCCGGCATGGTGGGCACGCGGTTGCGGACGAGGTCCCGCCGCCCGGCATGGTGGGCACGCGGTTGCGGACGAGGTCCCGCCGAACGATGAGCACTCCCGGAGACTGCGGGCCCCCGACGAACTTGTGGGGTGACAGAAAGACGGCGTCCTTGTGATCGCCGCGGCCCGGTGCCGACTCGGCGACACGGATGGGAAGATACGGCCCGGCCGTGGCGAAGTCCCAGAAGGACAGCGCTCCGTGGGCGTGCAGCAGGGCGGCGATCCGGTCGGTGTCGGTGAGGATGCCGGTCACGTTGGAGGCGGCCGAGAAGCTGCCGATCCGCAGTGGCCGGTCCGAGTGGCGGACGAGCTGGGCGCGCAGGTCATCCTCGTCGATCCGACCGTTCGAATCCAGCTGGATGACCACGACATCGGCGATCGATTCCCGCCAGGGCAGTTCGTTCGAGTGATGTTCGTAGGGGCCGACGAAGACGACCGGCCGCTGATGCGACGGAATGGTGTGCGCCGGACCGTGCCGCTCGGCCAGGCCGACCGGACTCTGCAGCTCCAGGATGCCGACGAGTTTGTTCACGGCAGCCGTGGTCCCCGCCCCACAGAAGAGCACGACGTGATCGTCGGTGCCCCCGACCGCGCGATGGATCAGCTGGCGAGCGTCCTCGCGTAGGCGGGAGGTCTGCAGCCCCGTGGCGGAGCTCTCGGTATGAGTGTTGGCGTAATGGGGGAGGACCGCCGCGCGGAGCCAGTCCTCGATGAAGTCCAGCGAACGCCCGGAGGCCGTGTAGTCGGCATAGGTGATACGCCGGGGCCCGTAAGGGCCCTGCAGCACATCGCCGTCACCGATGAGGCCACGTCGGATCCGTGTCAGAAGTGCCGTGGCACTGTCCGACGGCGCCTGTGCATCCGAGGGGCCAGGAGCTGTGCGCTCTGTCGCCCGCTTCCCGCCCCGGGTGTCCGGACCCATGGCCGGCGTGCTTCGGCGAGACCGACGGATCAGCCCGAACGGTCTCCTGAGGGTCGTGATGACAGAGTTCGATTCCACGGACAGCTTTACGACCGCGTTCGGCCGAAGGTTCAATGTGACTGTGATCACACGCCGTCACGCACGGCGCTTCCTCGCGTTCGTCAGACTTCCTGACGGACGTGGCCTTGCCGGGCGGCCTCGGCGGCGATCTCGACTCTTGACCGGAAGGAGAGCTTGGCGAGGATGTGGGAGACGTGGGTCTGGACCGTCCGCGTGGAGAGCATCAGTTCTGCGGCGATTTCCGGGTTGGACCGGCTGTCGGCAATCCTCTGAGCGACGCGCAGCTCTGTCGGTGTCAGGCTGTGCCAGCCGGAGGTGGCCCGCAGCCGAGGGCCACGCGCTCCGAGGCGGATCCCGGCCGCGCGCAGCCGAGCTTGCGCGCGCTGGAGTCCCCAGTTGGCACCGAGTTCGGTATAAGCGGTCGCTGCCTCGTCCAGCCGACGTCTGGCTGCCGCCGGACTCCCCTGCCGGGCCAGTAGCTCGGCCGCGTCCTCCAAGGCGTTCGCCTGTCTCAGCGGACGGGAGGACGCCGCGTAGTAGTCGGCGGCCGCCAGCAGGGGCGCCGGGTCGGCTTCGACAAGTCCGGCAGCGTGCAAGGCGGTGTGCTTCCAGCAGGCGATGCCGGACGCCCGGGACGGCACGGTCTCGGCGAGGGCGGCCGCAGTTCCGGCGGTCGCGTGGTCACCGACCGCCAGAGCCAGCCGGACGACAACCGGCAGCCATTCGTACGGGTCCTCCGGTCCCGTCGCGATCCGCTGGTCGAGGACGGGTAGCAAGGCCGCCAGGGCCTGGTCCAGTCGCCCGGCGCGTTCAGCGGCGATCGAACGTGCCATCAACAGCCACTGGGCGGCTCCGTGGTCGGCGGGAGTCCGCAGCGGGTAGTCCTGCATGAGTCGCAACCGTGCTTCGCATGCGGACGTGTCGTCCTGAAGGCCGGCCACCAACGCGGCCAGGCCATGCGCCTGGACGGCCGCGTGCTGGAACTCCTCGCCGCCGAGGTGCTCGATCTCGGCGAGTGCCTCGTTCCATTGCCCGGTGCGGAAGCGATGAGCTGCGATCGCGACCGTCGCGCCATGGCCGTACGCCTGAGTGCGTCCGCCGGAACGGCGGATCTCGGCGATCTCCTCCTCGGCCTCGGGGATCCGGTCCTGGAGGCCTGTGATCACCAGCCGTTGGGTCCGGAGTAGGTTCTCGACCCGGGGGTGCGCGCCACCCGCGCAGACGGCCAGGCCACGCCTGCTCAGTTCGAAGGCGCTGCCGAGGTCACCGTCCCCGACCCGGGCCATCACCACCCGCATCCAGGAGGCGTAGGCGACGGCGAAGGTCTCGCCCGAGCGTTCACCGCCCGCCACCGCGCCGGCTGCCGCCTCGGCGGCCTCGTCGGGCCGGTCCGACCGGAACAGGTAGAAGGAGTTCTCGGCCTGCAACCGCGCCCTGGACCGCTCACTGATGCCGTCGATCGCGGTGGCGGCAGTCAGCAGATCCGCAGCCTCCCGAGCCCCGGTGCCGGTCGACGAGCGGGCGTAGAGCGTCTCGCCGAGCAGCCAGGAGGCCTCGGCCGCGACCTCAGGCGCGCAGGACGGCACGGCCAGCAGCCGACGTGCCGTCACCTCGGCTTCGTCGGGCCGGCCCAGCGCGTTGAGTGCCTCGATCATGCGCAGCTGCAGGCCGGTCCGATCCGTTTCCTGACCGTCTCCGTCGATGGCCTGCGTCAGGAGCTCCAGCGCGATGGCCGGCGAACGGGTGACCAGTTCGCGGGCGTGCCGTGCGACCCAGCCGTGCAGCCACGCGTCCGCGGCCATGGGGGCCGCCCGGATCAGATGGCCGGCTACCTGGTCGAGCGGCGCACCGGCCAGATCGAGCGCCTCCGCCGCCTGCCGGTGCAGCGCCCCGCGCATGGCCTTCGGGGTGCTCTCCACGAGAGCCTGCCAGATCATGTGGTGACGGAATCTGAGCCGCTCTCCGGCCGGGTCCAGTACGGCGGCGGCGAGTGCTTCCTCGAGCACCGGAACGAGGGCGACCAGCGAACGGCGCGACACCGCGGCGAGATCGGCGGGCCGGAACTCGATGCCCAGCACGGCAGCGATCCGAAGGGCCGCGCGAAGCTCGGGGGACAGCCGCTGGACACGGTCGGTGATCGCCGCTCCGAGCGAGAGGTCGTGGCGGTCGGGTGTGACCTCGAACCCGTGCCGCCCCCTCGTCAGTCCGCCTTGCCGGCGGAGCAGAGCCGTCAGCTCGGTGAGGTGAAGCGGATTGCCACCGGCTCCGTCGAGTGCCCCCAGCAGGGACGGCCCCACCGGGCCGCCCAGTTGACCGGCCGCGAGGGCTGCCACCTCGGGCGAGGCCAGCGGCTCCAGATCCATCACGAGGCCGCCGCCGCGCTGCAGCGTGTGAACCGCAAGGGCCTCGGTGCCGGCGCCGGTGCCGGGCGTCACGGACGCCGCCACGGTGAGCGGAAACTGCTCGGCGTGGCGCGCCAGGCGCATCCAGAGCGTCGCCGAGGTCGCGTCCGCCCAGTGGAGGTCGTCCACCACGACGAGGACCGGGCTTGTCGCGCACTGCTGTTCCACCACCTGGAACAGCCGCTCCGCGGTGGCCGACACCGGGTCCGTCATTCCAGCGGCCGCGTGCCGTGCCGGTGCCGCCACTGCGACTCGGTACTCCGCCCGCAGCTGCCCGGAGCACGGCTGGTCCCGTTCCAGGAGATCCAGGAACGTCCCCAGGGGGAAGTGCCGCTCCGACTCGTTCGCCGTACTCCAGAGCACCGCGAAGCCCGACTCCCGGGCGCGGTCGGCACAGGCTCTCAGCAGGGCGGACTTCCCGATCCCGGCTTCACCCCGAAGCAGGACAGCGCGCCCCTGGCCGGCTGCGGCTGCGGACAGTACATCGTTGAGCTGCGACGACTCGGCCGTCCGACCGATCAGCGCTGCGGTCGCCCGGCTGGTTCTCATTCTCGGAATTATCGCATTGTCAGGCTTTCGTCCGGTTTCGGGAGTCCCTGCCCGCAGAAGTCGCACCCGTGGGTCTGGGACACTTGTCCGCTCCCGGGGTAGCCCGGCAGCGCGAGCCCGAGGCGCTGAGCAGCCGTGATGGTCGGGCGATGGTGAAGTGGATCTTGATGGTAGTGACGGTGCAGGGCCGTGAGACCGAGCGGGCGCGCCTTGAACTCATGGTTCGGCAACTGACGGCGGGCAGAGGCCAGGCGATGGTGCTCCGCGGTGAGCCGGGCATCGGGAAGTCGGCCGTGCTCGACCTCGTCGACGCCCTGTGCCGGTCGGCCGGGATCACGGTCCTGCGCGGTGCGGCGGGTGAGATCGACCGGTCAGTGCCGTTCGCCGTGCTGAGCGAGTGCCTCGATGCGGGTGCCGCCGACCACCCGGGGGTCGTCCGGATCCGCGGTCTGCTGCGTGGTGACGAGCGGGTCGGGGCACCGGCGGGGGCGGTGGGCCAGGAGTTCCTGATCGCTGAGGCCATCCTGTCGACCTTGGACGACTGGTGCTCGGCCGAGCCGCTGGCGCTGCTGGTGGACGACCTGCACTGGGCGGACCCGGCCAGCCTGGCCGTCATCCGCCGGCTGGTACGTGCGCTGGACCAGCTGCCCCTGCTGGTGGTGGTCACGTGCCGTCCCACGCCGGACACCGCCACCGTCACCGGGTTGCTGCGCGACCTGGCGGAGTCCGGCGTCCCGATCACCGATCTCGCGCCCCTCGTCGAAGCCGAGGTCGCCGCTCTGGTTGCCAACCTCGCCGGTGGCCTGCCGGGCGAGCGGCTGCGGTCCCTGGTCGCGGGTGCGGCCGGCAACCCGCTCTACGTGGCGGAGCTGGTCCGGGCGCTGTCGGGTGAGGGCCGGATCGAGCTGCAGGGCTCGACCGCCGAGATCGGGCCGGAGACCTCCCTCATGCCAGCCCCACTGAGTGCGACGATCCTCCACCGGATCGACTCGCTGACTGCGCCGACCCGCGAGCTGCTCCGCCTGGTGGCACTGCTCGGCCGCGCGTTCAGCGCGGCCGAGATGACCACTGTGCTCCAGCTTCCGGCCACCGACCTGGTGGAGCCGGTGGTGGAGGCGCTCGCGGCGGGAGTGCTGGAGGAGCGCGGAGGCGGCTTCGCGTTCCGGCACGACCTGATCCGCCAGGCTGTGGTGGAGAGTCATTCCCAGGCGGTCCGGACGGCTCTGCACGAGCAGATCGGGGTCTCGCTGGCCGAGGCGGGCGCGCCCGTCGAGCGGGTCGCGGAGCACGTACTGGAGGCCGGCCGACTGGGACCGCGGGACCTGGCCTGGTTGCGCGTCTCGCTGGATCCGCTCCTGGTGCGAGCACCGGTGCTCGCGGTCGAGCTGCTGCGCCGTGCCACCGCGAGTGCCGGCTCCCAGGACCTGGGCTTCGAACTCGTCCGGGCGCTGCTCTGGGCCGGGCTGCCGGCCGAAGCCGAACACGCCGCCAGAGCCGCGCTCGCGCGCCCCCTGCCCGAAGGCTCGGAGGGCATGGTGCGTGGGTGGCTCGCGCAGGCGCTCCTGCAGCAGGGGCGGCTGGCGGAGACGGTGGCCGAGGTCCGTTCGGCGCTCGCCCTGGAGAGCCTCCCCCTGAACCAGGCAGCACTCCTCCATGCCCTGGAATCCCAGACTCTTCACCTCATGATCCGTCCGGAGGAGGCGGAACGTGCCGCGCTCCTGGCGGTGCGGAACGGGCGGGAGAGCGGCGACGGTTTCGCGACGGCCTACGGTCTCACGACCCAGTCCGCGGTCCTGCTGGTCACCAGGCGAGTCGAAGAAGCCCTCGCTCTCACCACCGCAGCCCTCGACCACTTGGGGGAGGCGGGGATCTCGTCCGATGTCCAACTCACCCCACTCCTGGCCCGGGGCTACTGCCTGGCCGACCTCGACCGACTGGCAGAGGCCCACGCGGACCTGCGCGCGGGGGCCAGGGAGAGCGAGCAGGCCGGCGTGGCGCTGCTGCCCTGGTACCAGTCCGCCATCGCCAACCTCGAGTACCTGCGTGGGAACTGGGACGACGCCCTGGTCGCCGTCCAGAGCGGGCTGGACACCGTCGACCCCTTGGACGTGGGCCCCGATCTGCGCGCGATCGCCGCGCAGATCCACGTGCGCCGGGGGCAGCGGAGCGAACACACCGACGTCATCATGGCTGAGGCCGACGACCTGCGCGCACACTCCTACACGGAGTACCTGCACTGGTGGGTGCGAGCCCTGGTACGGGACGCCGAGGGCGACTGCGCAGGAGCCTTCGACCTCCTTGAGGCGTACCTGTGGAAGTCGGGCGAGCTGCGCAAGGTGGTGACCCTCGATCACCTCTTCCCGGACGCCGCCCGGATGGCCTTCTGCCTGGGCCGCTCGGACCGGCTGGCCGCGCTCGCCGCGTCCGCGCAGGAGCTGGCCGACTTCCAGCCGTCCCCGAACAAGCTCGGCACGGCCGCGCTCTGCCGCGGGCTGGCCGACGCGGACAGCACCCTGCTCGCCGAATCCGCCACGGCGTACCAAGCAGCGGGGCGCCCCCTGTTCGTGGCGTTCGCCCGCGAGAACGAGGCCGTTCTGCTGGCCCGCGCCGGCTCGGCGGACCAGGCCGCCGCCGCGTCGGCCGAGGCGGTCGACGGCTACCTCGCACTCGGCGCCTCGTGGGACGCCCGTCGTACCCGGCAGCGCCTGCGGGCGGAAGGGGTGACCGTCAGAAGCCGGAAGGCGGCCGCCAGGAGCGAGACAGGCTGGGAGGCGCTGAGCGAGACCGAGCGCGCGGTGCTGGCCATGGTCGCGGAGGGCTGCTCCAACCCGCAGATCTCCGAGCGCCTGTACATCTCCCGGCGGACGGCGCAGCTGCACGTGTCGCGCATCATGGCGAAGCTCGGCGAGTCCTCGCGGGTGGGGCTCGCCGTGACAGCGACTTTGCTACAGCAGGGGTGAACCACGGAGTGCAGCGCCGGGGTGTCCCGGTCGGACGCGTCGGCGCTGCACCGTGGCGGGCCCCGGGGGCCGCCTCCGTCTCTAGTCGTGCGAGAACCGGAGGGTCGGCAGGAGCCTGCTGAGCCAGTCCGGAGTCCACCAGGCGGCACGTCCGGTCAGCCGGAGCAGGACGGGCAGCAGGACCAGGCGGACGAGGGCCGCGTCGAGCAGGACTGCCAGGCCCAGGACGATGCCCATTTCCTTGGGGGGCAGCGGGCCGGAGAGCGCAAAGGTGAAGAAGACGGCGACCATGACGGCGGCGGCCGCGAAGACGACCCGGCCCGAGTGGGTGAGAGAGGCGATCACGGCTGTGCGTGGGTCGCCGCTGCGTTCGTAGTGCTCCTTGGCCGAGGCGAGGAGGAAGACGGTGTAGTCCATCGCGATCGCGAAGATCATGGCGAAGAAGAAGACCGGTGCCCACCCGTCGAGGAAACCCTGCGGAGTGAAACCGATCAGCCCTGCCCCGTGGCCGTCCTGGAAGACGAGACGGGCAGCGCCGAAGGCGGCCGCGGTGGCGAGCAGGTTGGTGACAGTGCCGATCAGGGCAACCAGGGGCGCTTGCAGGGCAAGCAGGAGCAGGACGAAGCCGAGTGCCAGAATCACTCCGACGACCAGCGGGGTCTTGGCGTTCAGGACGTCCTGCAGGTCGAGGTTCTCGACGGCAGCGCCACCGACCAATGTCTGCCCGGGCAGGTGCCTGCGCAGTTCGGCAACAGTCGCTCGCAGGGCGGGGTCCGAGGGATCGGAAGCCGGGACGGCTTGGATGAGAGCCAAGCCGGACTGGTCGGCCGCGTTCGTCGTCGGCATCACGACTGCGATCCCCGGGGTGTGCTTGAGGACGGCGGCTGCCTCCTCCGCCTGGGCCAGGGGCGTCACGATCTGGAGAGCGCCGGGAGCACCGGGACCGAACGCCTTCTGAACGGCGACGTAGCCCGTTCGAGCGGAGGAGTCCGCCGGGATGACGGTGATCGACGGCATGGCGGTCCGAAGCCCGATCACCGGCGTGGCGAGTGCCACCAGGGCGAGCAGAGCGGGGACGCCGAACCGCAGCGGGTGCGCCCAGAGACGGTTGGCCCAGGCGGCGAAGCGGGGCGAGCCGGCGGCGTCCTGGCGGCGGGTGAACGGCAGAGCCGCGGCGTCGACCCGGACGCCGAGCTTTCCGAGGACGGCGGGCAGCAGCGTCAGGGTCGCCGCCAGGACGAACGTGACCGCGATCATGATGCCGAGCGCCATGGACCGGAAGGCAGGTGACGGGACGAGCAGGACCGCGGAAAGGCTGACCAGGACCGTGGCACCGGACAGCGCGACGGCCTTACCAGCGGTGTCCATGGTTTCGCCGACAGCGCGCCGGGCGTCGCCGTGGCGAGCGAGCGCCCCACGGAACCGTACGACGATGAACAAGGCGTAGTCGATGCCCAGAGCAAGGGCGAACATCATCGCGAAGTTCATCGCCCAGATGGACGTCGGAGTCATGTGATTGAGCAGCACCAGTGCACCGGCCGAGGCCGCCAGTCCTGCCATGGTCAGCAACAGCGGGAGCCCGGCAGCGACCAGCGAGCCGAAAGCCAGCACCAGGATCGCGAGCGTCACCGGCCACGACAACATCTCCGACTGCATCATCGCATCGTGGTTGGCGGCGTTGAAGTCGCTCCACAGGACGGAGGCGCCCGTGGCGCGCACCTGGACACCGGCTCCGGACAGTGCCCCGAGCGGACCCTTCAGGTCGTCTGCCGCACGGACCATGGCGTTGGTGTCGGCCTTCGCGCCGGCCAGGATGACCGCGGTATGCCCGTCCGGGCTTATCGTGGCGCCGGGTTGAGGCGGCACCACCTCGCCGATTCGCGGGTCGGCCTTCACGAGCGTCATCGCGCGGCCGACGACTTGCTGAACGGCGGGGTCGGTCACCGGCCGGTCGGCGGCGATGACGATCTGAAGAGCCGAGGAGGCGTTGCCGTCGAAGTGTTGCCGAGCGAGTTCGCGGACGCGAACCGACTCCGAGCCGTTGGCCTGCCAGCCCGCGCCGGCCAGCGAGGAGGTCACCTGCGGAGCGAGGGAACCGAGCCCGGCTACCACGACGAGCCAGAGCACGGTGACCAGCCGCAGACGGCCCGCGGCCCAAAGGCCGAGACGGCCCAGGAGGCCCGGCGGTCCGCTCTGTTCGGGATTTCGGCTCCCATCCCCGCCCTCCGTTGCATGGGGAGGGGGGTTCACCGGGCCGTTGTGCGGAGCGTGAATGTGATCAGTCGTCGTCATGTGTGACCTCCATTGAGGGCTACCGAAAGCGGGTATGGGCAGGCGTAGTTCCGGTCGCGACGCCGCGTGTCCCTGATGTCCACCGGCGCGCCGGACGCATCGCGTCGGCTACTTGATCGGCTGGTGCTCTTTCAAGGCCGACCGAAGAGAGCGGAGAGCGTAGTGACACCGGGACTTGACGGTGCCGGGGGGCACACCGAGGATCTCGGCGGCGGCGTTGATGGAACGGTTCTCGAAGTAGACCTGCACGACCACGGCGCGATGCCGATCGCTCAAGGACGCCAGCGCCGAGCGAAGCGACCAGCTCGTCAGGAGCAGGTCGATCTCGTTCGCGGCCGCACTCTCCTCGAAGAGCATGTCGAGGTCGTCGGAGCCGACCTCGACAGGTCTGTACCTGCGTGAGCGCAGGTGGTCGATGAGCAGGTTCCTGGCCACCCGGTAGAGCCATGGCAGCGCCGTCTGGTGCTCGGTGGACAGAATCTCGGGATGGTGCAACGCGCGTATGAAGGTCTCCTGCGTGAGGTCCTCGGCCAGCTGTGGATCCCCGAAGGTCCGCTTGACGAGGTAGGACAGGACCGCAGCGTGGTGTACGGCGCTCAGCCTGCGGAACTTGACCTCAGACATCCGGGCACCGGTGGTCGGGGAGTCGTTCACCAGCGTCGGCCCGCTCGGGGTGAGCGCTCTCATGGGGATCCTCGCGAGTTCGATGAGGGATAGCTGTGCCGGTCAGGCCGACGATCGAGGTTTACACGGAGGAGAAGAAAGGAATATCCGTCAGCTGCGCATGTTTGGGCAGCCCGTCAGCAGGCAGGTTGGGACGCGTAGACGGCGGTCCGGCTCGAAACCGGTCACGGTGGCAGCACTGATGATTTCCCTCAGGCGGGCCGTCTGACCTGCAGATCTGTGCCGGTCGGCGGATATCTGGCCCAGACCGCGCATGCTCGACGCGGAGACGGCTGGAACGGGAAACTGCATCTCCGCCGAGGCCCCGAAGGTCCTCACCACCGAGGCGGTCCAGGCGTCCGACGTGGTGATCACCATGGGCTGCGGCGACGCCTGCTCGTACTTCCCTGGCAAGCGTTACCTCGACTGGAAGCTCGACGAGCCGGCTGACCAGGGTGTGGATGCCGTTCGTCCGATCCGTGATGAGATCGAGCAGCGCATCCGTGGTCTGCTTTCCGAACTGGGCATCGAGGTGCGGGCCTGACTGCCGCGGGCACCACGTGGTTTGAGCTGCAGTGCAGAGCCGCTGACTGTACAGACCCGTTCGGAGAGCGGTCCGGGGAAACGGACCGGGAGTAGTCCCGGCACCGCGTCCCGGACCGACTCACCAGGCCGATCTTGAGCAGACCGGCCTCAGCGGTGCTCTTGCGGAGCTGGCCCAGGACCCACTGCGGCCGCGGCGGCGATCCGCCGGCCTCCCGTAGGAGCGACCCGGTCAGCAGACGGGAGCAGCTGCCGCCGCGATCAGCCGATCACCGGGACCAGCCTGCCTCGTACGTGACCGCGCTCGCTGGTGCGATGTGCTTCGGCGATCTCGTCGAGCGGGAAGGTTCGGTCAACGGGAAGCCAGCCTGCGCTGTTCCTCACTCAGAAAGTTGGTGGGCACGGCCCGCTCCTTGATCGTCGGCGGTCGCGCGCGATGATCGCAGCCATGACAAGCAGGCAGCCCGTGATCGGGAGTATCGGCCCTGTGTGGCCGAGGCAACTGGTACGGAGGCGTCCTGTCCGTGCGGCTTCTACCGCAGGACGGCGTCCACGTCGCCGGGGCAGACGATGGCGCACTCGCAAGGATCCAGGGAGGGTCGGGCCACGGCGTCAGTGCCGGTCCGGGCCCCTTGTAGGCGCGGACCGGCACACGCGGGCCGATCGATCCCGTCAGTGGCCGTGGCCGCCGTCATGGCCGCCACCGCTGTGGTCGCCGTGGCCGACGATCGTCCACGGTCGCATCAGATCGTCGTCCTCGTGTTCGAGAAGGTGGCAGTGGTGGATGTACGTCGCCGGGAGCTTGGTACCGCTGTCCGGAATCGACGCGATCGTAGCCGTCGGCGGGGTGAATTCCTGGATGATGATTCTGGTCACCGTCTCCGGATAGGATTTGAACGTGTCCTTGCTGGACCCTGCTTCGTCCGGGTCCGGCGGTACCGGTGGGCCGGTGAAATAGTTCTCCAGCACCGGCAGGTCCTTCGTTTTGCGGCCACCGTCAATCCACTTGTCGTAATCGGCCTGGTAGGCGGCCGCGTCGATCGGCTGCCTGTCCAGCACCTGCAAGTTGACAAGGTGGACTGAGGTTCCCCCGGGATGCGGAGGATGGTGACAGCGGTTCAGATGGGTCTCATGAGAGGACCCGAGGCCATGGCCGCCCCGAAGAAGTACCCGCA
>NZ_JBICZB010000117.1:0-15117 GCF_043201815.1 Kitasatospora sp. NPDC048296 | reverse complement strand
ACCTGCTACGACCCCGTCACCCACCAGACCAACAACAAGATCAAAACGGCTCCCGAGGCGACTCTGGCGGCATAGGGGTTGACTCAGGAAACTCACGCGCCCACCTCTCCCCCAGCCTCCGGCCGGGGGTACCCCCACCACGCGGCGGAGGCACTCGCCACAACGCGCCTCTTGACGGTTCGCTCGCTTCGCTCGTTCACGTGCAGGATCCTGCCACCCCCTCGAACCCCGGCCGCCGCCGATTGACGTGAACCGTCAATCCACGTGCCACCGGGCCCGAACCGGGCGGACGGTACCGGCCATGAGCCTGATCCAGGAGAAGTCCGTCCATGACCACGCCGCCGTCCGCAACGGCGAGCCGCCCGCCGCACCGATCGGCGCCGGCCGTCGGAACCCGTCCACGCTGCTGAGCCTGCTGACCGCCGCCGGCGGCCCCCGGTACGCGGCGGCGCTCGCCGTGGACGCGGTGGGCGGCGGCATGCTGCGCCCGTTCCTGCTGCTGTACGGCGTCGGGGTGCTGCACCTGCACGCCGGGGCGGTCGGGTTGGCGCTGTCGGCCGGGATGGTGGTCGGCCTGCTGGTGGTGCCGCTGACCGGCCGCTGGATCGACAGCGGCGCCCGGACCCTGCCCGCCGCCGTCACGCTGGTGCTGCGGTCGGCGGGCGCGCTCACCCTGCTCGCGGCCGACGGGCTGCCGCTGTTCACCGCTGCGGCGGTGCTGTTCGGGGTGGGCAGCCAGTCCTGGCCGACCACCCACGCCGCCGTGGTGAGCACCCTGACCGAGGGACGGCTGCGGGACGCCGCGCTCGCCGCCGGCAAGTCGGTGCGCAACGCGGGCCTGGGCGCGGGCGCGCTGCTGGCCACCGTCGCGGTGGCCGGCGGGGCTGGCGCGATCCGCCTGCTGGCCGGGGTGACGGGCGTGGCCTGCCTGGTCGCCGCCGCGCTGGTGGGGTCGCTGCGGGTACGCGCGCCGCACAAGGCCCACCGGGTGAGTCCGCGGGAACGGCACGAACCGCTGCGCCGGATCAACCTGCTGAGCCTCGCCAACCTCCCGTACGCGTTCTGCTTCGACGTGTTGGAGGTGGCACTGCCCGCGCTGCTGGTGCTGCATCTGCACACCTCCGCGGCGTGGTCCTCGGGCGTGTTCGTGGGCAACACGGTGCTGGTGATCGCGTTGCAGCTGGCCATCGTGCTGCGGTTGGCGAAGCGTTCGCGGCGGGCCGTGCTGGCTGCCGCGGGGGCGGCGCTGAGCGTGTCGTACCTGGGCTTCTGGGCGGCCGGGTCGCTGGGCGGCACCTCGGGCGCGGTGGGCATCGCGGCGGTGGCGGTGCTGTACACGCTGGGCGAGATCCTCTACACCGGCTCGGGTACGGCCCTGGTGACGGCGTCCGCGCCGCCGCACCTGCTCGGGCGGGCGCTGGCGCGCTGGGAGCTGTCCAGCGGGGTCGGCCGGGCGGCGGCGCCGGCGGCGCTGACGACGCTGCTGGCCGCCGGGCCCGGGTTGCTGTGGGTCTGCCTGGCGGCGACCACGGCGGTCGGGGCGCTGGCGGTGCTGCGGCTCGCGCCGGCCGAGTCCGAGTAGCCCGGGCCGACTGGGATGATCATCACCATGGCCCTGACCCCCTTCCAGCAGCAGCTCCACGACCGGATCACCGCCGCCACCGAGGTGACGGCCCCGCCGAGGCCCTGGCGGCCCGTCGGCCGGGGCCTGATCCCGGTCGGCGCGCTGCAGGGCATCGGGTTCGCCGTCCACCCGGAGACCGGGCACGACCTGGTGCTGACGGTCTCCAGCAGCGGGCACGGCCTGTTCGACGCGGTGACGGGCGAGAAGCTGGAGCGCGAGTACGACCCGGAGGAGGACCCGGACGGCGCGGACCTCTCCTGCCCCGGCATCGGCCCGGTCGCGGACGTCCGGATCCCGGTGGCCGGGATGTGGGGCGGCGGCCTGCACAACAGTGCGGCGGGCGGCTGGGGCGTCGAGGTGATCTCCCCGGAGTGGCCGAGCCACCGCGTCCTGCTGACGGCCGGCCCCTGGAGCGGCGAGCACGGCACGGCCTGGTGGCACGTCTTCCACGCCTACTGGTCCGAGTTGCGGGTCGCCGGGTTCTCCCCCACCGGCCGGACCCTCGCCGTGGCCACCAGCAGCGACCTCACGCTCTGGACCCGGCACTGACCTTCCGGATGCGGACGCCGCCGCCAGCACGGATGCTGGCGGCGAGGCGTGCCCGGCCCGAGGAAGGACAGCGCGACGCATGAGTGCCCTCGACTTCGAGATCATCGACAGCCCCGACAGCTCGCTCAACAAGACCTCCGTCCTGGTCACCGGTCCGAACAACGCCCTGCTGGTGGATGCCGGGTTCACCCGCTCCGACGGGCGCCGCCTGGTCGAGCGGGTGCGCGCCAGCGGCAAGCGGCTGACCACCGTCTTCATCAGCCACGGCGACCCGGACTTCTACTTCGGCGCCCAGGAGGTCCAGGACGCCTTCCCGCAGGCCCGTTTCCTGGCCAGCTCCTCGACCGTGGAGCACATCCAGGAGACCTTCGACGCCAAGCTGCGCGCCTGGTCCCACCTCGGCCCCGAGCTGCCCACCCGGCTGGTCCGGCCCGAGGTGCTGCCCGGGGACGAGCTCGTCTTCGAGGGGCACCGGTTCGAGCTGCGCGGTTCCGACTTTCACCTGCCCGACCGGCACTACCTGTGGCAGCACCACCACCGCGCGGTGCTCGGCGGGGTGCTGCTCTTCGAGGGCCTGCACGTGTGGACGGCCGACACCCCCACTTCCGCCCAGCGCGCCGCCTGGATCGACCTGGTGGACGGCATCGAGGCGCTCCAGCCGACCTGGGTGGCGGCCGGCCACCGGATCGCCGACGCGCCCACCGACCTGAACGCGCTCGACCACACCCGCGCCTACCTGCGCGCCTTCGAGACCGAGCTGGGCCGGGCGGCGGACGCGGCCGCCGCCAAGGAGGCGCTGGAGCAGCGCTTCCCGCAGCTCGGGCTGAGGATCGCGGTCGACATCGGCACCAAGGTCGCCATGGGCGAGATGGCCTGGGGTTGAGCGCGCGATGATCGAGATCCCCCGGGACGTCGCCACCTTCGCCGAGTCCGCCGCCCCCGCCGACGTGGTCCGCCGCCAGTACCTGGCCTCCGCCCGGGGCGACCTGTCCGCGCTGCGCACCACCCTCGCCGAGGACGTCGAGTGGACCGAGATGGCCGGCTTCCCGCTGGCCGGCACCTACCGCACCCCGAAGGGCGTCACCGCCGGCGTCATGGAGCGCCTGTCCGCCGAGTGGGACGACTGGACGGCGCACGACGACACCTATGTGGTGGACGGCGAGAACGTGGTGGTCCTGGCCCGCTACACGGCCGTCCACAAGGCCACCGGAAAGCCGCTCGCGGTCCGGGTGGCCCACCACTTCACCGTGCGCGGCGGCCGGATCGTCCGCTTCGAACAGTTCACCGACACCGCCCTGGTCAGGGAGGCGATGACGCCGTAGCGCGGCGCGTTCGGCCGCCAGGACCGCACGTTCGGCCGCAGCACCGCTCATTCACCCGAACGGGCGAGCGTGGCGCGGCGCGCCCGTCGCGGTCTCGACACGCCACCCGTACGGCGACACGCTGGGGCCTGATCTGCGGCGGAGAGCGAGGAGTTGAGCATGGCGGGCACGGAAACCGGAGCGGGACAGGGGCGGGAGCGTCCGATCGTGATCGTCGGGGCGTCCCTGGGTGGCGCCAAGGCGGCCGAGGCGCTGCGCGAGGCCGGGTACCGGGGCGGCATCGTCCTGATCGGAGACGAGCACGAGCGGCCGTACGAGCGGCCGCCGCTGTCCAAGGGCTACCTGCTCGGCAAGGAGTCCCGGGAGAAGATCTACGTCCACCCGCCGCAGTGGTACGCCGAGCACGACGTCACGCTGCGCCTGGGCACGGCGGTGGCCGCCATCGACCCGGCCGGGCACACCGTGACGCTCACCGACGACGGCCGGGTGGAGTACGCGAAGCTGTTGCTGACCACCGGCTCGGTGCCGCGCCGGCTGCCGGTGCCCGGCGCGGACCAGGACGGCGTGCTCTACCTGCGCCGGGTCGAGGACAGTGACCGGATCAAGGAGGCGCTGCGACCGGGCGCCCGGATCGCGGTGATCGGCGCGGGCTGGATCGGCCTGGAGGTGGCGGCCGCCGCCCGCACGGCGGGCGCCGAGGTGACCGTCCTGGAGGCACTGGAGCTGCCGCTGCTGCGGGTACTGGGCCGGGAGGTCGCCCAGGTCTTCGCCGACCTGCACCGCGACCACGGCGTGGACCTGCGCTTCGGCGTCCAGGTCACCGAACTTACCGGTGCCGACGGCACGGTGAGCGGCGTGAGGCTCGGCGACGGCACCGAGGTGGCCGCCGACGCGGTGGTGATCGGCATCGGCATCGTCCCCGCCGCCGGGCTCGCCGAGGCGGCCGGGCTGGAGGTCGACAACGGCATCAAGACCGACCAGCACCTGCGCACCTCCGATCCGGACGTCTACGCGGCCGGCGACGTCGCCAACGCCTTCCACCCGCTGTTCGAGCGGCACGTCCGGGTCGAGCACTGGGCCAACGCCCTCAACCAGCCGCAGACCGCCGCCCGGGCGATGATCGGGCGCTCGGACGCGGTCTACGACCGGGTGCCGTACTTCTTCACCGACCAGTACGACCTGGGAATGGAGTACGTCGGCTACGTCGAGCCGGGCGGCTACGACCGGGTGGTGTTCCGCGGCGCCCCGGCCACCCGCGAGTTCATCGCGTTCTGGCTGTCCGGCGGCCGGGTACTCGCGGGGATGAACGTCAACGTCTGGGACGTCACCGACCCGATCCGCGAACTGGTCCGCTCGGGGCGGGTGGTGGACGCCGACCGGCTGGCCGACCCGGGCGTTCCCCTCGGGGAAGTGTGAGCGAGGACGAATACCCGCCGCCGCGCGACCTGAGATCGCACGCCGATGGCAACGCAAAGCCCCCGGAGTAACATCGCCAAGCGTCTCCGGGGGCTCTGCTGTATCCGTCCAGTCACGGTAATCCATGCCCGGTGCGGCGTGGCCGACGAACGGTGGACGTGGTCGTCCGGTTGCGGGAGATCGGGGCCGGCCTGCCCCCGGCCTACAGGGTGGCGGCCTTCAACCGGCTCGACATGATGATCGGCGAGGGCGCGGGTCAGCGGGTACGCGCGATACCCCGCGCCTCGTACGGGCTGTGCATCGTGAGGTACCGGATCTCCAGGTCGCGCTCCAGATAGTCCATGCGCCGTTCCCAGAAGTCCCGAAGGTGAGGGAGGGTTCCGGACTTCGGAGTTCAGTATCCGCTCAGCAAGGTCCGTACCCTGCGCAGGACCTCCGGCCCGGCGGCGCTGTGCCAGCGCGATGGGTCCGCCGGGCGCCTGCCCCACAGCAGCAGGACCCGCACAGCCGCATCGCTCTCGATCGTGGCCGGACCCTCCGGGGCCGCGAGCCGGATGCCGGTGCCGTCGGCATCGGCGGACACCACGACGTCGTCCGTGCCCGGAGTGCGTAGGCGGCCCTCGACCCGTCCTTCCGGGCCGAGATCCAGACCGGCCGAGCCCCGGACCAACAGCGGCCGGCCGACGGACACCACGCTGTGCGCGGTCATCCACGGCTCGTTGAGTGCTTGCAGGGCCGTGCGGTCATCGCCGGTGAGGTCCCATCGGTGCAGGATCAGCTCTTCGCGCATGTGCTCGGCGAAGAAGGGCACCGTCACGGTACGGCCGATCCACATCACCTCGGTCTCCGGCGACAGGTCACTCTCGGCGGCCGCGGTGATCTCCGCCAGTCGTTCACACCTGGCGACGAAGGCCGACCACAGCTCCGAGTCGGACATCCGCCGGAACGGAGCCTCACGGTCGAAGCCCCGGGTCTCCACCGGCGATCCATCGAGGACCGCCTGGAGGACCCGGGCCAGTTCCTCGGCATTCGCCGCTTGGTGAGCCAGCACATCACGCACCGTCCACGCCTCACACCACGTACCGTCGTCGGGCCTTCGTCCCTGCACAGCCCGGACGAAGGGCACCAGTTCCGGCAGGGTGTCTCTGGCATGAGGGGAGATCATGCACCATCGGTATCCCGACCGATTCGACCGTCAAACCATGAGACGGCTGACCGGACGAACCGAAGAACCGCGGCGGGGCGGCGGGCCGAGCCGGGCGCGCACCTCGGCGGCGGCCGCCGGATCCCGGCCGCCGAAGCAGGCCAGGCGGCGGCCAGAGCGCGGCGGCGGGCGACGAGCACGGGGCCGGCGGACCGGACGGCGGCGCAGCAGGTGCGGCCTGCGGCCGACCTGTGGGTACCTGGGGGCCGGGGCCTGACGGCCCAGCAGTCGGTCCGGGAGCCGGGCCTGCGGCACCGGCTTGGTGGGTGGGGAAGGTGCTGACGTCTCGGTGGTCTCGACCATCGCTCGCGTTCACCAGCTTGCGGCCGGTGCCCGCAAAGAGGGGATCTGCAGGTCGCGCCGCCAGAGGACCACAAGGCGAGGCACGCGGTCGAGTGCGGAATCAACCGCCTCAAGCGCCAGCGTGCGGTCGCCACGAGATGCGACAAGCTCGCCGTCCGCTACGAGGCAACGGTGCTGGTCGCAGCCATCAACGAGTGGCTGTGACCAGCCCTTTCGAAACGCACCCTAGCCGCGATCGCGCCAGCGCGTCAGGGCCCTGCGCACCTCGTCCGGGTCAGGGTCCTCAGCCGCCCAAGCGGCGTAGCCGTCGGGCCGGACCAGCAGGGTGCTGTGCAGGCCGGATGCCGGGGCGGCAGTCACCACCCGCCCTGCCCACGGCGCGGCGATGTCGGCGACATCGCGGCCCACCAGGACGAACGTGCCCTGACGCAGCGCCTCGTACAGCCGAGCCGGTTCCCCTGCGAGGCGCAGGTCCGGTACCCGGCGTCCGGTGAGCGGATGAGAGCCCCGGGGTGAACGGTAGGCGATCCCGATGCCCGAAATGCCACGTGCAGCGCGCGCCTTCCCGACACGGAGCTGCGCTATGGCTGGCACCGATCTCCGCGCAGCACGGACAACGGGTGACCGGGCGGTGACGGCCGTGAGGAGTGCGTGGCTCACGCGCAGGACCATGCGCCCTACCGGGTGACGCTCCGCGTGGTAGCTGTCCAGCAGTGCGTCACCGGCCCATCCGTGCAGCACGGCTGCCAACTTCCAGCCGAGGTTGGCCGCGTCCTGCATCCCTGTGTTCATGCCCATGCCGCCGGCGGGCGAGTGGACGTGCGCGGCGTCGCCCGCGAGGAACACTCTCCCTTGCCGGTAGTGGGGTACCTGCCGTTCGTCGCTGTGGTAACGGGAAAGCCAACGAGAGTCGTGCATCCCGAGGTCATCACCGATGGTTCGCTTCGTGATGTCCCGGACTTCCGCCAATGAGAGTGGTGCATCGTCGGGCAATTGCCGTTGCCGGTCCCAGCCGAGGACCCGGTACCAGCCGTCTCCGAAAGACGCGAAAAAGGTGAAACCCTGGTCGTTCGAGGCGTAGTTGAGAAGCTGGGCCGGCTCGCGTTCGAGCCGCACATCGGCCAACATGACGGAGCTGACCACCGACTTGCCGGGGAACGGCATGCCCAGGCTGCGCCGGACGGTGCTGCTCGCTCCGTCGGCGCCGACCACGTAGCGGGCCCGGAGCGTGGCCGTGGTGCCGTCCGGATGGCTCACGTCCACGTCCACGCCGTCCGGGTCCTGCCGTACGTCTGTGGCCCGCGCCCCGCGCCGTATCGTGGCGCCCGCTTCCTCGGCCCGGCACAGCAGGAGCCGCTCGACCTGCCACTGAGGAGTGATGAGTATGAAAGGAAAGCGTGTTCGCAGCCCGGAGAAGTCCATGCTGATACGGCCGAAAGGCTGCCACGCCCGGACTGGTGTGCCGATCCGGAGCAGTTCGTCGGCCAGACCTCGGGCGTCGAGGTGCTCCATGGTTCGCGCATGAACGCCGAAGGCGCGGCTCAGGTTTGATTCTCGATCGCGTCGCTCCAACACCGTGACATCGACTCCGGACCTGGCGAGATCACCCGCGAGCAGGAGCCCGGTCGGGCCGGCACCGACCACCAGAACGTCCACGGCCGGTGCCCCGTGTTCGTTCGAAGAACCACAGGCCGACACGCCCCTTCTGTTCACCATCCCAGTATCGGCCGTGCGTGAAGGCCGCGCTCGCCGAGACCGCGAACCATGCCCCCGGGCGGGCACGACCTTCCGGCGACCCCGCCCGGTCGGGCCCGGGAAGCAGGCCGGTCAGGCGTCGGCCGTACCGCGACGCGGGTTGCCGGTCGGCGCGAGCGGCAGCGCGTCGAGGCGCAGGGTGCTCGGCGGGGGGAGCGCTTCACGGGCGGGCCTGATGCGGAACGCCTCGAGGAGGTAGGCCACCAGCCGCCGTGCCGCCGTCGGGCAGCGCGGTGACCAGACCGCAGTTGGCCAGCAGGAGCACGGCGATGTCGGACGGGTGGAAGTCGAGTGGGCCGCCGCAGCCGGGCCGGCCGTATCGGCGGCGGGAGCGGCGATCCGCAGCGAGTGGCCTTGGCCGCGGCGGATGGTCCGACCGGTGGCGAGCGCCTGGCGGACGGTCTCGTCACCGGCGGCGCACAGGTGGTCGGCGAGCCCGCCGCTGCGGTCCATGCCCCCGGTGTGGGCCGGCCGGGTGCCTCTGTCGATATCTGTCCGCGCTCGGGCCGGTGGAACGGCTCGACGGGGGCTCGGGGGTGGTGTGCTGGAGGTGCCCAGAGAGAGCTTCCTTCGGAATTCGGATCGGACGGTGTGGCGTATGTCCACGGACCTCCTTGCCAAGCCCCTGACCGGCCGCGTGGCGGTGGTCACCGGCGCCTCCAGCGGTATCGGCGAGGCCTCGGCCGAGCACTTGGCGCGCCTGGGTGCTCGGGTCGCCGTGCTGGCCCGGCGCGCGGATCGACTGGACGGGCTGGTCGCCCGGATCGAGCGCGGCGGCGGCACCGCTCTGGCGCTGGCCGTCGATGTGACCGATGCCGCGGCGGTGCGCGCGGCCGCCGCCCGGGTGGCGGCCGAACTGGGCACCGCCGACCTGGTGTTCAACAACGCGGGGGTTGGGCTGCCCGCCCCGATCGAGGCGGCCGTCGATCAGTGGCAGCGGGAGATCGATGTCAACATCACCGGGCTGATGAACGTCATCGGGGCGTTCACCCCGCAGTTGGTGAAGGCCGCCGCCGAGCGCGGGGTGGCCGATCTGATCAACACCTCCTCGATCGCGGCGCAGAACATCTACCCCCACTTCGCCGTCTACGCCGCCACCAAGGCGTACGTCAGCCACCTCTCGCGTCATCTGCGGGTGGAGCTGGGCACGAAGAAGGTACGGGTGTCGGCGCTGGAGCCGGGCATCGTCGACACCGAGATTCAGAACCATGCGACGGACGAGGTGGCGCTGCGGTGGCTGGCGAGCGCCAAGGAGACGATGGAGTGCCTCACGCCGCGGGACATCGCCGAGACCATCGGTTTCCTGGCCGCGCTGCCGGCGCGGGTGAACCTCCAGCAGGTCACGATCATGCCCACCGGTCAGCCCAGCTGACCCGCTGAACGGGGAGATCACGGGGCCCGGACCGGCAGCGGTCCGGGCCCCGGGTATTACGGCCTCCCCTGCTCGGGGGCGGGCAGGGGACGGTGATGATGCCGGGGATCTTCGACGAGGAGGATGGATCTCCGACGCCGAGATCGCCGAGGTCGAGTACACCGCCTTCACCTCGAAGCCGAAGAAGCAGCGGGTCACCCGCACGTCTGATCGTCCGCCGGGTCGAACGCCTCAACCCCGATGCCGCACCCCAGGGCCAGGGCGAGCTGTTCACCGTCTACCGCTGCCACGCGGCGTTCACCGACTCCACGCTCACGCTCGTCGAGGCCGAAGCCGACCACCGCCGGCACGCTGTCGTCGAACAGGTGATCTGCGAGTTGAAGAACGGGCCCTTCGTGCACGCCCCCTCCGGGAACTTCCAGGCGAACGCCGCCTGGCTGGCCCTGGCCGCCCTGACTTTCAACCTCACCCGGGCGTCAGCCGTCGCCCTCCGAGTGCCGTCCGACGGCCGCGAAGTGCCGGATGGCCGCCGGGTTCGCCGGCTCGTACGGACGCCAGTGGTCCACGGCGGGTCGGCCGGTGGCCACGAACGTCCCGGCCGCACGGGAGAAGTCGCGGGTGAGCACGCGGGCCCCGGCGGTTGGCTCGCCGAGCATGGGGCTGCCGAGAAAGGCGTCGAGGTGGTTGAAGAAGAACGGGAGGTCGGCGGTGTGCGGTGTGCCCAGTCGGTCGGGGTCGGGTACCGGCGTGTAGTCGAACTGGTAGAGGTGGACAGGGTTGCGTGCTGCGGCGTGGTGGTCCGCGATGGCGAGCGCGCCGTCGCGGAACTGGATGTCGGTGTCGACCTCGGTGAGGATCTCGGCCGGTGTCGCGCCCGGGCGCAGGGCGGCGGCGTGGTCGAAGCGCTCGGCGCCGTCGGCGGCCAGTTTGCCGGCAACCGCGCGGGCCTGACCGGCGGTCAAGGCCTGGACGACCGGGTCGAGGGCGAAGAGCGCCGACATCTCGTCCCGGGTCGTCCCGATCAGGAGTCGCTTGCCGTCGAGGCGTCCGTCGGCCAGTGCGTGATTCCACGCCCGGGGCATGCCGAAGGAGCCGAGGACGGGGTACATCGCCGGAACGAGGCCGCCCAGGACGGAGACCTCGTGGAAGAGCTGCTGGTAGGCGGCGATGTGCTGCTCGACCGGGACGGCGCGTAGCGCGGCGACGGGATCCGGGTTGCCTGCCAGGCCGAGGATGCCGAGGTAGCGCCGGGCGTGGTCGACCGCGTCCTCGGGACGTTGAGGGGGCACTGCCCAGAGGCCGCTCTGGGTGATGACCTGCTTGAACAGCGGGCCGGTGACCGGGGAGAGGGCGTGGTAGAGGGCGGCGTACGCGCCGGCGGACTGGCCTCCGACGGTGAGGCGGCCGGGGTCTCCCCCGAAGGCGGCGATGTTGCGGCGGACCCAGGAAATGACGGCCGTCTGGTCCTGTACACCGAGGTTCTCGACGCCGGCCTCCGGGAGGTAGATGTAGCCGAGGGCGCCGAGGCGGTAGTTGGCGGAGATCACCACGATGTCGCCAGCGGCGGCCAGGTGCCGGCCGTCGTACCAGTCCCAACCGGCGGATCCGGTGGAGAACCCACCGCCGTGGATCCAGAGCAGCACCGGACGGGGGCGCCGGTCGGACCCGTGGTGGGGCAGGTGGGTCGTCCACACATTGACGGTGAGACAGCCGTCCTCGTTCCAGTCGGGCTTGCGGTGCCCCATCACCAGATCCAACCGGTTCGGCCCCTGAGGGGCGGCCGGGCCGGGGTGGGTGGCGTCCCGCACGCCCGACCACGTCGGAGGCCGCTGGGGCGCGGCGAAGCGCAGTTCGGCCACTGGAGAGGCCGCGTAGGGGATGCCGCGGAAGGCCGCGACGCCGTCCTCGACGGCGCCCTGGACACGGCCGGACTCGGTGCCGACCACGGGACGATCGATCACGGGTTTCACCTTCTTGGTCGGAGCGAGGTCGCCCCGGCTCTGCGGCCAGGGGGCGGGACGGTCCGGGAAGGCGGTACGGGTTTCGCGACGCGCGCCGGAAGGCAGGGGACTCCGATGAGGGCACGACACTCACCGGACAGAACCGAGCGGCGGATCCGCTCCGACCCCGCGGCCTCGCGGAGGGCGTTCCGCTGGACGATCGCGAGCGTTCGGGCCACCTCCGAGCCTACGATCGCGCGCCGGGCGACGCCACTCCCGGACCACCGGGACGCCGGGCTGCGGCCACTCTCCGCGACGGCGACTCCGGGCACCGGGTCCGGCGGTACGGCGGCCGGCGTACACCGAGCGGGCCGGGTGGACGCCGTAGGCGTGACCTGGGGGTGAGGGAGTACATGCCGAATGCTGAAGTGCCGTACGCGGCCTACCGACCCGCGCCGAATTCCCGACCGCTTCCCGTCACCGCGGAGCTGTCCGAGGCGTCCGTCGGTGACGTCGACCGGCTGGCCGCCCTCTAGCTTGACTCTGTCGGGGATCTTGTTGGTCGCGGTCAGCTGCCGAGGGTTCGCCAGGACTTCGACCGGGGGATTCCCTGCTGGTCCAGGAAGGTCTGGAATGCGGTCGGCGGTTTCGGCGAGGAGGCTTCCTCGCTTGATGGCCGGCCGCTGAGTCGCTCGATGTTCACGGCGATGGCCGTGAGTACGTGTTGCGGGTGGGCTTTCGGCTGTCCTCGGTAGCGGCAGCGGCGCATGTCGTGTCCGTGGGCGAACTCGTTGATGGTGCCCTCCACGCCGGAGCGGACCGCGTAGCGGGCCTTCCAGTCGGGCGTCTGCTGCTCGGTGCGGACGCGGACCTGCAGGTCGCGGAGTTCTCGCGGGGGGAAGCCCACGCTCCGGGCACGGGAACTGGTGCACCGGGGGCGGTCCGGACACGGCTGGCACTGGCTCTTGGTGAACCGCGCCACGATCAGGGGTGCCGCGGTGGGCGAGGAGGTCGGGTAGGGGCCGTGCCAGCCCCGGCTGACCTGGCCCTGCGGGCAGGTGACGTGTCGGCGGTCGAAATCGATGTGGAAGTCGTCCCGGTCGAAGCCTTCGTTCCTGCGGTGCTGGCGCGTGGGGTTGCCCGGGCCTCGGGCTCGGACGAAGAGCTGTTCGGGGTTGGTCCGGTCGCCACCGGGGCCGCCCATCTCTTCGGGGACGGCGAGGAGTTCGTCGAGGACGCCGTCGGCGGTGCGGACCTCGCCGTTGCGGCCGTCGCCGGTCGAGATCGCTTCGGTGGTGTAGAGCGTGGACATGGTCATGGGTGTGCTTTCCTTCGTGTCGATTGTGGGTGGGGGCGGGCTGGTGCTGGTGGGCTCGTGGTGGCTATGCCGTGCTGGGTGAGCGGTCGGCGGCCGGTGGTGCGTTCTGCGAGGTGGGAACGGGGGTGCGGCCGGGGGTGGTCTGGGCCAGCAGTTGCAGGGCTGTCTGCGATGCGGAACCGGGTTCGGCAGTGACCGCGACCAGCCGAATGCCCTGGGCTCCGGGCACCGCAAGCGAGTGCTGCAGCACATCCATGGTGCCAACGGTGGGGTGGTGCATCCGGTACTGGGCCAGGTCCCAGGCCCGTACCCGGTGTTCTGCCCACAGTGCAGCGAACTCAGGGCTGCGCATGATCAGTTCGCCGATCAGTGCCGCCAGCCGCGGATCGTCGGGGTAGTCGCCCACGGCGAGTCTCAGCTTGCCCACGACGTCCCTGGCCTTCTTCGGCCAGTCCGGGTAGAGCTCCCGGGTGTGCGGATCGAGGAAGACGAGCCTGGCGGTGTTGGGCCGCTGGGCCGGGTGGTTCGGACTGTCCGGGTCCAGGTGTCCCGCGAACAGGGCGTGGCCCGTGTGGTTCCAGGCCAGGACGTCGGAGCGCCAGCCCAGCAGGATCACCGGCGCGTCCGCGAAAGCGGCCATCAACTGCCGCATCGCCGGGGTGATTCGCTCGATCGGCAGGCGCCGGCGACGGGTGCGCCGGGTGCTGCCGGACAGACTGTGGAGGTGGCGCCGCTCCGCGTCGTCCAGCAGCAGGGCTGTGGCGAGCGCGTCGAGCACCTGCGCTGAGGCATTCAGTGCGGTCCCCTGTTCCAGCCTGATGTAGTAGGCCTCGCTGACGCCCGCCAGTTGGGCCACTTCTTCGCGGCGCAGCCCGCGAACCCGCCGCCGGTCGCCGTACTGAGGCAGACCGACGTCGGTCGGGGTCAGTCCCGCCCGCCTTGTGGACAGGAACTCACCGAGACGGGACCCCTCGTGCGCTGTGGCGTTCATGTGACCGAGTATCAGGCGGGCAGTGCTCGTGCTGCCTGCCCCCGTCAGGAGTACCCAGGGCGCTGCCCGTCCCGCCGGCCTCGAAGCCTGCGAGTGCGGCTACCGGACCTTGTTCACCATGTCCTGGACGGCGCTGATGACGACGTCCGGCCGGTCGTTGGGGATGTCGTGCGAGCTGTTCTCGGCGGTGACGAGGTGCCGGTTGGGTGCGGCGTTGGCAAAGTCCTGCTGGGCCTGGTGCCACAGCTGCGCGTCGTCGGGCGTCGGGAAGGGGGTCTGGGAGGAGACGATCGCGGTGGCCGGGATGCTCTGGGGCCAGACCAGCTGGTGGTAGGCGTTGTGGACGGGGCCGTAGTCGTCTGCCTCGGCAAGGAGTTGGCGGGTCTCGCGGGTCTGGGGCGCTTGCTTGAGCGCGTCGATCTGGGGTGCGTTCGCGGCGACGAGCTTGGCGGTCTCGCTGTTGGTGAAGAACTGCGGGAGGTTGGCGTCGACCAGGACCGCGCCGGCGATCCGGTCCGGGTGCTGCTGGACGAAGGCGGTCGCGATCTCGCCGGCGAGGGAGTGGGAGACGAGGACGACGTCCTTCGTGACTGCGAGCTGGGTGAGGCCTGCGGCGAGATCGTCGGCGGCGTTCTGGGCCTTCCACGGCCCGGGGACGTCGTCGCTCTTGCCTTCTCCGGTGCGGTCGTAGGTGATGACCTCGGAGCCGGTGTTCTTGGTGAGGACGGGGGCGACCTTGTTCCAGTACGACGAGTCGAGGCCGCCGCCGGCATCCAGCACGATGGCGGGGAGGCGGCCGGGGGTGACGTAGAACGCCAGCTTGTGGCCCTCGTTGGTGATCATGCGGAGCGACGGCTCCGTGGCAGCCGAGGTGGACGCGGTCGCGGAGGCTCCGGTCGTGGCGGTCGTCGTCGCGGCGGCCGGGGGTGCGGCCTGTGTCCCGGTCGAGTTGCAGGCACCGAGGGCGCTGGTTGCGACCGTGACGCCGGCCAGGGCGAGTGCGGCGGACCGAAGTCGGCGGCGAGGTGAGGTGGGGACGGCCACGGGAGTGCCTTTCGCGAGGGGCGGACCGCCGAAGCGCCTGGTGTCGGCCATCGGCAAGTCCGCTGCTACGAGCGTCTTCTGACACCCTCCAGCCTGCTCGCGGGCACGGTCGGCCGCGGTGGCGGTGACCACCGGATACGGACGGGGGCTGGCCCTACCTCCGGGGAGGCGGTAGCACGCCTTCCCCGGGTTCGACGTAATTCGAGGGTTCTGGAGGGCCTGGTGGACTGAAAGCGCAGGTCATCGGGCTGCAGGCGGAGCGAACGGCCGAAAGTGCCT
>NZ_JBICZB010000116.1:0-15117 GCF_043201815.1 Kitasatospora sp. NPDC048296 | reverse complement strand
GCCGCACCGGACGGCTACCAGCCCCCGCCGCCCGGCTACGGATACCCGCCCGCCCAGGGCCAGCCGCCGGCGCCCGCCCCGCCCGCCGCACCGGAGGGCTACCAGCCCCCGCCGCCCGGCTACGGATACCCGCCGCAGGCACCCCAGCAGTGACGAACGGGAGGGCCCGCCGACGCGAAGTCGGCGGGCCCTCCCGGCGTCCTGGCGGGGTCAGGCCCCGTCGGTCAGCTCACGCGCGCGCTTGACGTCGTCGGCCATCCGGTCCAGCAGCGCCTCGATGGAGTCGAACTTCTCCATCCCGCGCAGGTAGGCCAGGAAGTCCACGGCCACGTGCAGCCCGTACAGGTCCAGGCCGACCCGGTCGATGGCGTACGCCTCGACCGTGCGGGCGGTGCCGTCGAAGGTCGGGTTGGTGCCGACCGAGATCGCCGCCGGCATCCGCTCGCCCTCGGCGGTCAGCCAGCCCGCGTACACCCCGTCGGCCGGGATCGCGCTGTGCGGCACGGTCTCCACGTTGGCGGTCGGGTAGCCCAGTTCGCGGCCGCGCTGCGCGCCGCGCACCACCTCGCCCTCGACCCGGTGCGGGCGGCCCAGCACCTCGTTCGCCCCGGCCATGTCCCCGGTCTCGACCAGTCGGCGGGTCAGGCTGGAGGAGAACGGCTCGCCGTCCCCGGCGGTGCCGCACACCTGCAGGTCGACCACCTCGACCTCGAAGTCGTCCGCCCGGCCCAGCTCGGTGAGCAGCGCCACGTTCCCGGCGGCCCGGTGCCCGAAGCGGAAGTTGGGGCCCTCGATGACGACCCGGGCGTGCAGCGCGTCCACCAGCACCTGCTGGACGAAGGTCTCCGGGGACTCCTGGGAGAACTCGGTGGTGAACGGCAGCACCAGCACCGCGTCCACGCCGAGCTCGGCGATCAGCTCGGCCCGGCGCGGGTGCGGCGCGAGCAGAGGCGGGTGGCTGCCCGGGCGGATCACCTCGCGCGGGTGCGGGTCGAAGGTCACCACGACCGCGGGGATGCCGAGTTCGCGGGCCCGCTCGACGGCCCGCCCGATGATCAGCTGATGTCCACGGTGCACCCCGTCGAACGAGCCGATGGTGACGACGCTGCGTCCCCAGTCACCGGGGATCTCCTCCAGGCCACGCCAGCGCTGCACCCGACCGCTCCTTGTTCCGTACGGTGCGTACCCTCGGTACGCTCAAACGCTCAAAACCCGAACCCCTATAGCGTGCCATGCGCCTGCCCCGGCTCTGGCACCGGAATGGGGGTTGAGCGCACCGGTGCACGCGGCGCCCGCGCCGGTACGGTCCGCTCGGCCTCCGCCGCGGCGTACTGCGGGTCGCGTCCGGCCGCCGCCAGGGCCCGCATCCGGGCCAGCCGGGGGCCGTCCGGGGCGGTCGGCGCGGCGTCCCGCGGCCACTGGGCGAGCAGCTGGGCGAAGGCCGCCGAGTGCCCGGCGCAACGCACCAGCAGTTCGTCCGCGTCCGCCAGCCCGGGGGTCACCCGGGCCAGCACGGCGCGGGCCCGGGCGGGGTTCTCGGCCGCGCACTGTTCGGCGAGGCGCTCCACGGCGGCGGTGAGCACCGCCGGATCGGTCTCGGAGGCGAGCAGGGTGTCCAGCAGCTCGCAGCGCAGCGCGTCCGCCGCCGGATCCGCCACCGGGACGGACAGCACCTCGGCGAAGGGCCTGCGGACCACCCCCGTACGGGCGGCCAGCGCGGCACCGAGCAGCACCCGCAGCTCCAACCGGGCGGCCGGGCCGTCGATCGCGGCCCGGGCCAGCTTGCGGCCGAGGTAGTCGACGGCGACCGGCCCGGCCAGCTCCGGATGCCGGCGCAGCAGCCGGGCGGCCAGTTCGGCGCCGCGCCGGGCGGCCACCGGGGCGCGGGCGTCGGCGAGCACCCGCAGGGTCTCGGCGGCGGCCGCGCCGGGGGCCTCCAGCCGGTCGGCGAGCGCGGCCAACACGGGCTCCGGGTCGCTCTCCAGGGCCGGAGCGAGCGCCCGCGGGGTGAGGAAGGCGTCGCCGCCGGCGCGGTGCAGGGCGAGCGCGGCGTCCAGGTGCCCGGCCCTGGTCGCCCCGTCCGCGACCAGCAGGGCCAGGGCGGCGCCGTGCAGGCCCGGCTCGTCCTCGCGGGCGAGCAGGGTCAGCGCGGCGAACCGCAGCAGTTCGGCCCCGGCGCCGGCCGCGTACGGGGCGGTCCGCAGCGCGTGCACGGCGGCCGCCACGTGCCGTTCGGGCCGCCGGTCGTGGCTCCAGCGGTCCACCGCGCGGCACAGCGCGGACGGCTCCTCGGCGGCGAGCACGCTCAGCAGCGCGTCCGCCCCCGGGTGCGCGGCGTCGGCCAGCGCGTCGGCCAACTCGTCCAGGGCGAGCCGCCGGTGGGCGTACAGCAGGTCGTGGGCGAGGTCGGCAACGCTGGGACACGCCCTGGGGCCGGGGCCGCCCGGCAGGCCGTGCGGGTCCTCGAACCAGGCGCAGAGCAGCGGGAAGACAGCGACCGGGTCGGCGCGCAGCCGCTCGGCCACCGCGCCGAGGAAGCGCTGCCCCGGGCCGTCGGCGGCCACCAGGCGGCGCAGCAGGGCGAGTTCGGCCTCGACGGGCAGGCCGAGGCCGGTCCAGAACGCCGGGCCGAAGCGGCCCGCACCGCCGGGCGCCTCCCAGCCGCCCGCGGCGGCCCGCTCGGCGATCCGACCGGCCAGCTGCTCCAGCAGCACGCGGTGTTCGACGGGATCGGGGCTGGCGGCCAGCCCGGCGATGAGCAACCGGGCCGCCCACCAGGCGGGTTCGCTGCCCGGCGGGCGCAGGTCCAGGGCGCGCCAGATCCGGTGCAGCCACGGGTCCAGGGCGGGCGCGCCCCAGGTCTCGGCCACCCGGCGCAGCGCGGCGGCGACCGGGCCGATCCGGTGCCGGGGGACGGAGTTCGCCGCGGCGGCGGGCGGGGCGGGGGTGTCCTCGGCCTCGCCGAGCAGCAGCCGCAGCGCCGCGTCCAGGTCCAGGTGCAGGCCCTGCAGCCAGTCGGCGAACTCGCCGTGCGCGAAGCGGAATCCGGGCCCGGCGGGGACGAACAGCCCCTCGGCGAGCACCGCCGTGGCCCAGCCGCCGTCGGCCGGGAACAGCTCCTCGAAGGCCTCCCGGCCGAGGCCGCCCGGCTCCCCGCCGAGCATCCGCCGGGCCGCCTCGTGCACCCGCCCGGCCACCGCCGCCGCGAGCCGCCGCACCCGCCGCTGGCGCGGCCCGGCAGGCCGGGCCGCGCCCCTGCGGTGCGCGCCCGGGCGGCGCGGGCGGCCGTCCTCGGCGAGCCGCTGGGCCACCCGCAGGCAGCGCAGGTCCAGGTGGGCGCCGAACAGCTCGCTGCGGCGCACCGGTTCGTCGTGCAGGCCCTGCGCCCACAGCTCCCCGGCCAGCCGGACGGCCAGCGGGTGCCGCGCGTCCTCGGCGGCGGGCGGCCGGCCCGGCGGCAGCCCGTAGCGACGGCGCACCCGCTCGGCCGCCTCGGCGGGCAGCGGGCCGAGCCGGTGCCCGGCCAGACTCGGCGCGCCGGGGCCGGCGCCGTCCATCCGGACGGTCGGGGCGCTGGCCAGGTCACCGTCCGGGCCGGGCTCCGCCAGGTGCCGCGCGCCGTCGTCGCCGCTGCCCCAGGGCTCGGCCGCCAGTCGCTCCCAGACCTCCTCGCCGCAGGCCATCAGCAGCCGCGCCCCGCAGCCCGTCAGCCACTGCCCGGCGCCGCGCAGCCAGCGCGGGCCCAGCTCGGCCGGGGCCTCCTCGGGGCCGTCCAGCACCACCAGCAGCGGCCGCCCGGACGCCGCGCAGAGCGCCGCCACCGGCTCAGGCGCGGGCGCCGGGGTGCCGAGTTCGGCCGCCGCGGCCGCCAGCGCCCGCTCCACGGGTTCGGCCAGCGAGCGGTCCTCGGCCCGCAGGTCGGCGCCGCGCAGCCAGAGGGTGGGCAGCGGCCGGGCGCCGCCGGAGCGACGGACGGCCAGCGCGGCCAGTTCGGTGGAGCGCCCGCTGCCGGGGGCGCCGACCAGCGCGGTGACGGTCGCCGTCGGCTCGTCCCCGTCCAGGCCGTCCGGCCGGTCCACCCGATCGGCGGCCAGCCCGGCCACCCGGCCCGGCCCGGCCCCGGCGGCAGCCAGTTGGGCGGCCGTCAGCCGCAGCGCCCCGGCCAGGTTGAGCGCCGGTCCGTACGCGGGCACCGCCCCCGAGTTGCGCGCCAGCAGCCCTGCCAGCGCCTCGGCGACCACCGTCCCGCCTCCAGCGGGGACGGCCGGCAGCGCCCCGCCGTTCCGGGGGCCGCGCAGGCCGGGCGCGATCACCGCGACCACGGCGCCGCTGCGGGCGTCCAGCACCGGCGAGCCGGCCGGCACCGCGACCCCGCCGACCACCGGCACGTCCAGCAGCAGCACCCCGGAGAGCAGGTGCCCGCCGTACATCGCACCGCCCACGCCCAGCAGCCCGCAGCGCAGCGCGACCGCCCGTTCGTCCTCGCCGGTGAGCGCGGACAGCAGCACCTCGTGCCCGGCCCCCACGGCGGCCACCGGCAGCGGCGGCACCGGCAGCCCGCCGACCGCGTCGGTGCGCAGCAGGGCGAGCCCGTGCTCGGGCAGCGGCAGCACGGCGTCCGGGCCGAGCACCCGGGTCTGCCCGCCGGGGGTGTGCAGCACCACCCGGTCCAGACCCGCCACGCTCTCGTGCGCGGTCAGCACGCTGCCCTGCGGGTCGGCGACGAACCCTAAGCCGTGCAGCCGCCCGTTGAGGTCACGGATCCGCAGCAGGTACCGCCCCGGATCGCCCTCCAGAAACCCCCGCATGACCGCCCCTTCGACCGTCGCTCGCTCGCCGCCGGGAGCCTGCCCGCCGAGGCGGCGGCCCGACCGCGCCCGCGCCGCTCACCACGGTCTTTCACCTCGTGCGCTCCCTCGTGCGAGTGACCCCGCTGTTCGAGTGGAGGGGCCCGGAAGGGTGAAACCCCCGCCGGGAGGACTCTCCCGACGGGGGTTTCACAACACTGCGACGACGACTGCGACTCAGCCGACGAACACCGCCACCGGCTTCGCCTGCCCGCCCTGCTCCTCGACCAGGGCGAGGAAGCGCCCGTCCGGCCCGAACACCGCGATCGGCCCGTCCACGCCCAGCCCGGGCGCCTTCAGCCGCGCGCCGTGCGAGAGCTTCTGCGCCGAGGCCTCGTCCAGGTCCCAGCGCGGGAAGGCGGCCGCCGCGGCCGCCGCGATCGGCAGCACCTCCAAGCCCTCGGCGGATTCGCCGGTGACCGACGCCTCGAGCTGCTCCAGGGTCCGCGCCGATTCCACCGAGTACGGCCCGACCTTGGTGCGCCGCAGCGCGGTCAGGTGCCCGCCGACGCCCAGACCCGCGCCCAGGTCGCGGGCCAGCGCCCGGATGTAGGTGCCGGAGGAACACTCCACGGTCACGTCCAGGTCGATCACCGCGGTGCCGTCCTCGGCGACCGCCGCGCGCTGCTCGTGCACGGTGAAGGAGTGGATCGTGGTCGGCCGGGCCTCCAGCTCGAAGTCCTCGCCCTCGCGCACCCGCGCGTACGACCGCTTGCCGTCGATCTTGATCGCGCTGACCTTGGACGGCACCTGCATGATCTCGCCGGTGAGCGCCGCGATCCCGGCGTCGATCGCCTCCCGGGTGACGGCGTCGGCCGGGGTCGAGGAGGTCACCTCGCCCTCACGGTCGTCGGTGACGGTGGTCTGGCCGAGCCGGATGGTCGCCTCGTACGTCTTGGCGGTCAGCATCAGGTGGCCGAGCAGCCGGGTGGCCCGCTCGACGCCGATCACCAGGACGCCGGTGGCCATCGGGTCCAGCGTGCCGGCGTGCCCGACCTTCCGTGTCCCGGCCAGCCACCGCATCTTGGCGACGACCCCGTGCGAGGTGATGCCCTCGGGCTTGTCGACGATCACCAGGCCGTCCGGGCCGGTGCCTTTGCGCTTCATCGAGTTCTTTCTCCAAGCCGGCGACTGCCGGCAATTGATTCTGGGGGCGACGTGCAGAACGGTCAACGCGGGATGATCAACGAAGGGGCCGCAGCGCGCCCCGGAACCGCTCGACCACCGCGGCCACGTCCTCCCGGGCACTGAACCCGGCCGCGAAGACGTGCCCCCCGCCGCCCAGTTCGGCGCAGGCGGCGGCGACGTCCACCGCGCCCTTGGAGCGCGAGGAGCCGCGCAGCGTCCCGTCCGGGTCCTGCTTGAGCACCAGCGCCACCTCGGCCTCGGCCGGCCGGCGCAGGATGTCGATCAGCCCCTCGATCTCCTCGACCGTGACGCTGAACAGCGCCAGGTCCTGGTACGGCACCCAGGTCCACACCAGGCCCAGCCCGTCGGCCGCGTCCGGCTCGTAGACCGCCCGGTCCAGCGCGCCTGCGAGCACCTTGAGGTAGCCGAAGGAGGAGGTGTCCCACAGCTGCCGGGAGATCAGGTCGTGCCGGATGCCGGTGGCCAGCAGCCGGGCGGCGAGTTCGTGGGTCGCGGGCGTGGTGGCCCGGTACTTGAAGGATCCGGTGTCGGTGGCGACCCCGGTGTACAGGCAGGTGGCCAGGTCCTGGTCGAGCTCGACGCCGAGCCGGCGCAGCAGTTCCTCGACCAGCACGGCGGTGGCCGGCGCGGTCGGGTCGATCAACTGGTGGGTGCCGAAGCCCGGGTTGGAGGCGTGGTGGTCGAACACCACCAGGACGGGCGCGGCGAAGGCCTTGTCGTGCAGCAGCCCCAGTCGGCTCTGCGCGGCCACGTCGAAGCAGAGCACCAGCTCGGGCACGTCCGGCACCTCGGCGGCCGGCACGATCAGCTCCTGGCCGGGCAGGAAGGCCAGCGACTCGGGCACGATCTGCGGGTCGTCGCCGAAGGAGACCCGCACCCGCTTGCCGAGCGCGCGCAGCGCCAGCGCCGCCGCCAGCGAGGAGCCCAGCGCGTCGCCGTCCGGGCAGATGTGGCAGATCAGGTCGATCGAGCGGGCCCGCCCGATCTCCGCCACCACCTGCTGCCAGAGCAGCTCGAAGCCGCTCTCCTCGGCGCGCGGCCCCGGGAGCGCCGCGAGGGCACCCTCCACCGTGCTGGTGGAGGACGCCCCCGTGGTCGATCCGGTTCGCGAGGCGGCCTGAGCCGACTCACCCGCCATGACTACTCGTCCTCGTCGTCACGCTCGGACGCCGGCACCCGGTACGGGTCCGCGTCGCCGGCGTAGGTCGCCCCCGCGGCGGTGGTACGCACCGCCGCGTCGATGGCCTTGGCCCGGTCGAGCAGGTCGTCGATGTTCCGGGCGTTCTCCGGCAGCGCGTCCGCGACGAAGGTCAGCGTCGGGGTGAAGCGCACCCCGATCTTGCCGACCTCGGAGCGGAGCACGCCCTTGGCGCTCTCCAGCGCGGCCGCGGTGGCCTCGCGCTCGGTCTCGTCACCGAAGACGGTGTAGAAGACGGTGGCCTCGCGCAGGTCGCCCGTCACCCGGGTGTCGGTGATGGTCACGAACCCCAGACGGGGGTCCTTGATCCGCCGCTCCAGGGTCTGGGCGACGACCACCTGGATGCGGTCGGCGAGCTTGCGCGCCCTTGCGGTGTCGGTCACGTTGCCTCCTCGTGCAGTGGGCCCGGTACCCGGGCGAGCTGCGCACCCGTCGGGGCCCACGCCCCAAAGTACCGGCCCGCGCCCGGCCTTGCGGGCGCTCTGGGTCCTGATCTGTGTGAGAACGGCGACTTCCGTCGACGCCCTCCACAGCGGTCATTCGTCGTCGTCGTTGTGGTACCTCCTCCTCGCGGAGAGGAGTTGCACCTCGGGGCGGCCGGCGACCAACCGCTCACAGCTGTCCAGGATCTCGGTGACGTATCCGGCGTCGCCGGACACCACCGCGAGGCCGATCTCGGCCCGGCGGTGCAGATCCTGGTTCCCGGTCTCAGCAGCGCACACGCTGTACTTGCGCTGCAGTTCGGCCACGATGGGCCGCACGATCGAACGCTTCTCCTTGAGCGAGTGGACGTCGCCCAGGAGCAGGTCGAAGGTGAGTGTTCCCACGAACATGTGTGACAGGTCTCGCCGACCTGGAAGGCCTCGGGGACGTACGACCCGGAACCGGGCCGACGCCGCGACAATCGACTACCCCGGACCCTACACAGCGAGACCGGGGCCGGTCGACGGAAATACCACCCGTCGACCGGCCCCGGTGACCAGCGACTACGCGCGCGGCTTCTCGCGCATCTCGTAGGTCTCGATGATGTCGTCGACCTTGATGTCGTTGAACGACCCCAGGGTCACACCGGCCTCGAAGCCCTCGCGGACCTCGGTCGCGTCGTCCTTGAAGCGGCGCAGACCCTCGATGGTGAGGTTCTCCGCCACGACCTTGCCGTCGCGCAGCAGGCGGGCCTTGGTGTTGCGGCGGATGATGCCGTCGCGGACCAGGACACCGGCGATGTTGCCGAACTTGGAGGAGCGGAAGACCTCGCGGATCTCCGCGGCGCCGAGGCGCACCTCCTCGTACTCCGGCTTGAGCTTGCCCTTGAGGGCGTTCTCGATCTCCTCGATCGCCTGGTAGATGACCGAGTAGTACCGGACGTCCACGCCTTCCTTGTCGGCCGCGGTGCGCGCACGGCCTTCGGCGCGCACGTTGAAGCCGATGATGATGGCGTCCGAGCCCATCGCCAGGTCCACGTCGGACTCGGTGATGGCACCCACACCGCGGTGCAGGACCCGGAGCTCGACCTCCTCGCCCACGTCCAGCTTGACCAGGGCGTCCTCAAGGGCCTCGACCGAACCGGAGACGTCACCCTTGATGATGAGGTTGAGCTGCTCGATGGAGCCGGCGGCGATGGCCTTGTCCAGGTCCTCCAGGGACACCCGGACCCGACGCTGCGCGAAGGCGGCGTTGCGGTCGCGGGCCGAGCGCTTCTCGGCGATCTGGCGCGCGGTGCGGTCCTCGTCGACGACGATGAAGCTGTCGCCGGCGCGGGGCACCGAGGTCAGACCGAGCAGCAGCACCGGGCGGGACGGGCCGGCCTCGGCGAGGTTGTTGCCGTTCTCGTCCAGCATGGCGCGGACGCGGCCGTAGGCGTCGCCCACGACGATCGAGTCACCGACGCGGAGGGTACCGCGCTGGACCAGGACGGTCGCCATGGCGCCGCGGCCCTTGTCCAGGTGGGCCTCGATCGCAATACCCTGCGCGTCCTGCTCGGGGTTGGCCCGCAGGTCGAGCGAGGCGTCCGCGGTCAGGACCACGGCCTCCAGCAGCTGCTCGATGTTCAGACCCTGGCGCGCGGAGATGTCGACGAACATGGTGTCGCCGCCGTACTCCTCGGCCACCAGGCCGAACTCGGTCAGCTGGCCGCGGACCTTGGTCGGGTCGGCGCCCTCGACGTCGATCTTGTTGACGGCGACCACGATCGGCACACCCGCGGCCTTGGCGTGGTTCAGCGCCTCGACCGTCTGCGGCATGACACCGTCGTTGGCCGCGACCACCAGGATCGCGATGTCGGTGGACTTGGCACCACGGGCACGCATGGCGGAGAACGCCTCGTGACCCGGGGTGTCGAGGAAGGTGATCGGGCGCTCTTCGCCGTTCACCATCGTCGCCACCTGGTAGGCACCGATGTGCTGGGTGATGCCACCGGCCTCGCCGGCCACCACGTTGGACTTGCGGATGGCGTCCAGCAGGCGGGTCTTACCGTGGTCGACGTGACCCATGACGGTGACGACCGGCGGGCGCGGGGCCAGCTGGTCCTCGTCGCCCTCGTCGGCACCGAAGTCGATGTCGAACGACTCCAGCAGCTCGCGGTCCTCGTCGTCCCGGCTGACGATCTCCAGCTGGAAGCCCATCTCGCCGGCCAGCAGCTCGAGGGTCGCGTCGGAGACCGACTGGGTCGCGGTGACCATCTCACCGAGGTTGAACATGACGGAGACGAGCGCGGCCGGGTTGGCGTTGATCTTCTCCGCGAAGTCCATCAGCGAGGCGCCGCTCGACAGGCGAACGGTCTGGCCGTTGCCGCGAGGCAGCATCACACCGCCGACGGACGGGGCCTGCATGGCCTCGTACTCCTGGCGCTTCGCCCGCTTCGACTTGCGACCGCGCGCCGGGCGACCGCCCGGGCCACGACCGAAGGCGCCCTGCGTGCCACCACGGGCACCCGGGCCGCCGGGACGACCGCCGAAGCCACCGGGACGGGGGCCGAAGCCACCGCCACCACCGGGGGCGCCGCCACCCGGACGCGGACCGCCGAAGCCGCCGCCACCGGCCGGACGCGAGCCCGGACCGGCCGGACGACCCTGGAAGCCCGGACGGGCGCCGCCGCCACCGGGACCGGCCGGACGGCCACCGGGGCCACCCGGACCACGGCCACCCGGACCCGGACGCGGGCCGGCCGGACGCTGCGGCATCATGCCCGGGTTCGGGCGCGGCATGCCGGACGGGGTCGGACCGCCGGGACGCGGCGCAGCCGGACGCGGCATGCCGTCGGGACGCGGACGGTCGCCACCCGGACGGGGAGCACCGGCACCCGGCGCACCGGCCGGACGCGGACGGTCGCCACCCGGACGGGGAGCACCGGCACCCGGCGCACCGGCCGGACGCGGACGGTCGCCACCCGGACGCGGGCGGTCGCCGCCCTGCGCGCCCGGAGCACCCGGACGGCCACCCGGCGCGCCCGGACGGCGGTCGCCGGGGCGGGCCATGCCGGTCGCGCTGCCCGAGGTGAACGGGTTGTTGCCCGGACGCGGGCCGGCCGGACGCGGGCCCGGACGGGCGCCACCGGTGGCCTGGCCACTCGGACGCGGGGCCTGGGCGGCCGGACGCGGGGCGTCGCCACCGGCCGGAGCTGGCGAGGAGAACTCGGCCGCGGGCGCGGCCGGAGCCGCCGGAGCGGCGGGACGCGCGGCCGGACGCGGGCCCGGAGTCGGCGCGCCCGGACGGGCGGCGGCGGGGGCGGCCGGAGCCGCAGGGGCGGCCGGAGCGGCGGGAGCCGCAGCGGCCGGGGTCGGACGGGGACCAGGGGTCGCGCCAGGGCGCGGACCCGGGGTCGGGGCACCCGGCTTGGGTGCACCCGCGGCACCTGCCGCGGGCTGGGGCGCCGCGGTCTTCCGCGGGCCCGGCTTGGCAGCGCCACCACCGGTGGGGGCCACACCAAGCGCGTCAGTCAGCTTACGCACGACCGGCGCCTCGATCGTCGAGGACGCCGAACGGACGAACTCACCGAGCTCGGTGAGCTTGGCCATGACGGCCTTGCTCTCCAAGCCAAGCTCCTTGGCGAGTTCATAAACCCGGACCTTAGCCACTTCACTCCTGTCTATGAGTCCGGGGGTCTCGTCCGCCGGACTGTCGCTACTTCATGGGCGTACCCATCGCGTACTCATCGCGTACTCATCGAGTGCTCATCGCAATCTCGACCTACTTCCACATCGCGAGGTACCTGACTGGTGGCACGGCGCGCGGTTGCCCGAACGCTGTACTTGTTGCGGTGGTTCTCCGCCGCGGTGAGCGGCGGCCGTCGCGGGAGGTGGCCCGCCTAAGAGGCTCCGCCTGCCCGCTCCTCGATGAACTCGCGGAGCCGCTCCGTGTCGAGCGTCCCCTGGAGCCGGAAGGCCCGAGGAAACGCCCGACGGCGGACCGCGAGGTCGAGGCAGGCCGGATCGGAGTGCAGATGTGCACCCCGGCCCGGCAGTGCGCCACGGGGATCAGGGACGCAGACGCCCTCGACCGCCGTGACACGCAACAGCTGGTGCTTGGCCGCGCGCTTGCGGCAGCCCACGCAGGTGCGTTCCGGGCGTGCTCGGACGTGCGTCCGGCCAGACGAAGGCAAGTCTACCCCTCCGAAGCGACATGGCGCCGCCCCGCAGATCCCGGAGGACCGGCGGGGACGCCAGGAACAACACTGACCACTGGGCCGGGGCCCCTTCATTCTCCTACTGGGGCTCGGCCTGGCCCTCGGTGTCCGGCCGGATGTCGATCCGCCAGCCGGTCAGACGCGCGGCCAGGCGGGCGTTCTGGCCCTCCTTGCCGATCGCCAGCGACAGCTGGTAGTCCGGCACGATCACCCGGGCGGAACGCTGGGCGGCGTCCACGATCTCCACGCTGGTCACCCGTGCGGGGGACAGCGCGGCGGCGACCATCTCGCGCGGGTCCTCGGACCAGTCGACGATGTCGATCTTCTCGCCGTGCAGCTCGCCCATCACGGCGCGCACCCGGGAGCCCATCGGACCGATGCAGGCGCCCTTGGCGTTCAGCCCGGCGCGGCGCGACCAGACCGCGATCTTGGTCCGGTGGCCGGCCTCACGGGCGATCGCGGCGATCTCCACGCTGCCGTCCGCGATCTCCGGGACCTCCAGCGCGAACAGCTTCTTCACCAGGCTCGGGTGGGTGCGCGAGAGCGTCACCGACGGCCCGCGGACACCGCGGCGCACCGCCACCACGTAGCACTTCAGCCGGGTGCCGTGCCGGTAGTCCTCGCCCGGGACCTGCTCCTGCGGCGGCAGGATGGCCTCCAGCTTGCCGATGTCGACCAGCACGTTCTTCGGGTCGTTGCCCTGCTGGACGACACCGGTGACGATGTCGCCCTCCTTGCCCGCGTACTCGCCGAAGGTCTGGTCGTCGGCGGCGTCGCGCAGGCGCTGCATCATCACCTGGATGCCGATGCTGGACGCGATCCGGCCGAAGCCGCTCGGGGTGTCGTCGAACTCCTTCGGCTCGACGCCCTCGTCCAGCTCCGCCGGGTCCTCCATGGCCCACACGGTGACGTGGCCGCTCTTGCGGTCCAGGTGCACCCGCGCCCGGCGGCGCGAGCCCTCGGTGCGGTGGTACGCGGTGAGGAGAGCGGACTCGATGGACTCGACCAGCAGGTCGAAGGGGATGTTCTTCTCGTTGACCAGCGTGCGCAGGGCACTCATGTCGATGTCCACGGCTACGCCTCCTCGTCTTTCGTCACGTTCATCATGGTCGTACGGCGGCCGACTCACTCGGCGCCGTCGTCCCCCTCGTCGAAGTCGGCGGCCTCGTCCAGGAGCTGCTCGTCGTCCTTGCGGTTGAACTCGACCTGGACCCGCGCCCGGGCCACCTCGCCGTACTCGAGACGGCGCTCCTTCGGACGGCCGCGCCCCTTCACCGGCTGCACCTCGACCAGTGCGCCGTCCTCGTCCGCCTCCAGCACCCGGGCGACGATCTCCCCGCCGTCGACCAGGTGGATCTTGGCCAGCCGGCCCTCGGCCCGCTGCCAGTGCCGGGGCAGGACCAGCGGGCGCTCCGCACCCGGCGAGCCGACCTCCAGCAGGTAGGGCTCCTCGCCCATCAGGTCGGACTCGTCCAGGGCCTCGCCGACCACCCGGCTGAACTCGGCGATGGCGTCCATGTCGACGCCGCCGTCGGTGTCGACGTCGATCTGCACCTGCCGGCGGCTGCCCGCCTTGGTGACCCTGACGTCCTCCAGGTCCAGTCCGGCCTGCTCGGCCAGCGGCTCCAGCAACGCGCGCAGCCGGTCGGTGTGGGTGGTGCTCATCCGGGTGGACTCCTCGGCCGCGTCTGCTGTTGTCAGAAGGTTGCCCCGCACCCTCCGCACCCCACGGGCGCACGCCGGGTCACGGCAGCTCGGCCCAAAGCCTAGCCGGTGAAGCCGCGAACCACCGATTCCGGACCACCCCGGACCAGCCGGACGCCACCCACTGCGAGCAAGCTCACACCGGCCCACCCACCACACCGCACCCCCAATCCCCACCCGCAATCGTGGGGGTTCTGCAAAGATTCAGGCCAACGAGGGCAGGCGGGGAGGCCGTCCTCCCGTACACGCCCCGGAGTGACCCCGATGCAGCCGCACAGCCGACGGACCTTCCTGGCCCTCGGACTGATCACCCTCACCGCCGCCTGCACCAGCTCCAACGGGGCCGACCCCAACGGCGCCGTGATGCCCGGCAACAAGGGCCCCGGTCCCGACCCCGACAACCCGGTCCGCCTGCGCGCCATCGCCGCCACCGACACCCTGCTGGCCGCGTACGACACCGCCCTCGCCACGCCCGGCGCCCAGACCGCCCTGCTCCAACCCCTCCGCGCCGAAACCGCCCAGCACCGCGCCGCCCTCGCCTACGGCATGCCCGCCGCCTCCGTCCCCCCGGCCCCCACCCCCGGCACGCCCACGGCGACCCCCACCACCCTGGCCGCCCTGGAACGCCAGAGCGCCCAGTCCCACCTCACCGACCTCGGCGCCGCCCAGCCACCCCTGGCCCGCCTGCTCGCTGCTGTCGCCGCCTCCAACGCCCTGCACGCCGCCGCCCTCGGCGCCCCCCTCGACCAGACTCCCGACCAGCCCTCCCCCACCGCTGCCCCGACGCCCGCCCCCACCCCGGGCACCTCCCTCCCCGCCCTCCAGAACGCCCTCAGCGCCGAACACGCCGCCGTCTACGGCTACGGCGTCGTCGGCGCCCACCTCCCCGAGGACCAACAACGCGCCGACGCCCGCACCGCCTACGCCGCCCACCAATCCCAACGCGACGCCTGGCAACGCCTCCTCACCACCCTCGGCGCCACCCCCACCCCCGCCGCCGGCGGCTACCAGCTCCCCTTCCCCGTCACCGACGCCCCCACCGCCACCAAACTCGCGGCCCACCTCGAAACCCGCCTCACCACCGTCTACGCCGACCTGGTCGCCGCCGTCCCCACCCCCCAACGCCCCACCGCCGCCACCGCCCTCCGCGACTGCGCCCTCCGCGCCCACCACTGGGGCGCCCCCGACACGCCCTTCCCCGGTATCCCCGAACCCGTCCCCACCCCGACGGCGACCCGCCAGAGCTGAACACGGTCGGGCGCAGACCCTTGCGGGCGCCCGCACCGAAACCCACCCCCACACCCGCACCAACCCACCCCCCAGCAACCCCACCCACCCCGTACCTCCCCTCTGGCGAGAGGGACGCGCTGCGGGAGGGGGCGGCGCGGGGGGTGGCCCGGAGAGGGGCGTGACGGGTGATTTTCAGACTGCCACCGCACCCGACGCCCCACCCAACCGAATGGGCAGTCTGAAAATCACCCAGCCCCCGGAGCCGCCCCCCCCCCCGGCGCCCCCCCCCCCCCCCCCCCCCCCCCCCCCCCGCGGCCCCCCGGGGGGGGGGGGGGGGGGCGGCGCGGGGCGGCGGCGGGGGGGGGGGC
>NZ_JBICZB010000115.1:0-15122 GCF_043201815.1 Kitasatospora sp. NPDC048296 | reverse complement strand
GAACAGTGATCTTGGCCGACACGGTTCTAGCAGGAGCTCCGTCCCATTTCAGGCGACTTGACGCAACCGCCCAAGGCTCTATCTACACGGCGTTGCGTCTAGTCCCCCAGTCTCGCGCTCTTCCTCATCGGCGGCATCGCCGCCGGCGCCGGCGCGGGCATCCTGTTCAAGGGCGCCGTCTCCAGCGTCATCGGCCTGGCAATCCCGGAGGGCCGCGGCGAGGCCCTCGCCGGCCTCTTCCTCGCCGCCTACGTCGGCCTGGCCACGCTCTCCGCCGGACTGGGCTTCGCCACCCGCTACGTCAGCGACCGGATCGCGCTCCTCGGCTTCAGCGCCGTCCTCATCACCCTGTGCGCAGTCGCCGGGCGGCGCCTGCTCACCCAGCAGAGGACGTCGACGCGCCAGTGACCGACCGTCACCCCCGGCCGCAGGGCCGCGTCTGCCGGTGCCGGACCGGCGCGACGGGCGGGGCCGGCTCGGGGGATCGCCGGCTGGATCGCGATCGGGGCGGGAAACCCGACTCGGCCTCGTCCGCGGTCCGTTGTCTGCGCGTCAGTAGTTCAGCGGGTGATGGCGGCGTGGCGGGTGACGTTGTCGGTCAGGCGGCGCAGGGTCGCGCGGGTGCGCTCGAACTCCTCGGGGTCCAGGCCCATGGCGTCGCCGATCGCGGCGGGGATGGCGCGGGCGCGCTCGCGCAGGACGGTGCCTTCCTCGGTGAGGGTGATGACGACGGCGCGCTCGTCGTCGGGGCGGCGTTCGCGACGCAGCAGGCCGGCGACCTCCAGGCGCTTGAGCAGCGGGGTCAGGGTGCCGTAGTCGAGGTGGAGGGCGGCGCCGAGCTCCTTGACGGTGACCGCGTCCCGGTCCCAGAGCGTCAGCAGCACCAGGTACTGGGGGTAGGTCAGACCGAGGTCGTCCAGCAACGGCCGGTAGAGCCCGGTGACCGCCCGGGAGGCGGCGTAGAGGGCGAAGCACATCTGGTCGTCGAGGAGCAGGGAGAACTGCTGGTCCGGCTGCTGGCCGAGGTCGCGACTGGTCATGCCTGACTGTACTCCGACGGGTCCACGATTCCCAAGCGTCATCGTTGATTGTGCACAAGGTAAAGCCCGGGCCGGCCCCCGTGACGGGGCCGGCCCGGGCTGCCGGTTCAGGAGCCGTCGTGCAGGTCGGCGTGGAGGTACTTGGTGGCCTGGTCGACCGCGGCCTTGTCCGCGTTGGTGTTGCCGAGGGCGTTGAGCATCACGAAGTCGTGAATGGCGCCGTTGTAGCGGACCGCGGTGACGTCGTCGCCGGCGGCGCGCAGCTTGTCGGCGTAGGCCTCGCCCTCGTCGCGCAGCACGTCGGCCTCGTCAGTGATCACCAGAGCCTTGGGCAGGCCCTTCAGCTGGTCGAGGGTGGCCCGCAGCGGCGAGGCCAGGATCTGGTTGCGGACGTTCTTGTCCGGGGCGTAGGCGTCCCAGAACCACTGCATGGCCTTGCGGGTGAGCCAGGGGCCGTTGGCGAACTGCCGATAGGAGTCGTCGTTGAAGTTCGCGTCGGTGACGGGGTAGAAGAGGACCTGGTCGCGCAGGGCCGGGCCGCCGCGCTCCTTGGCCATCAGGGTGACGGCGGCGGTCATGTTGCCGCCGACCGAGTCGCCGGCCACCGCGATCCGGGAGCCGTCGACGCCCAGCTCATCGCCGTGCTGGGCCACCCAGGCGGTGGCGGCGTAGGCCTGCTCGATGGCGATCGGGTAGCGGGCCTCGGGCGCGCGGGCGTAGTCGACGAAGACCACCGCCGCCTGGGCGCCGTTGGCGATCTGGCGCACCAGCCGGTCGTGGGTGCCCTCGTCGCCCAGGACCCAGCCGCCGCCGTGGAAGTACATGATCACGGGGAGCTTGCCGGTGGCGCCCTGGGGGCGCACGATCCGGATGTCCACCGAGCCGGTCGGGCCCACCGGCAGCGTCCGGTGGCTGATGTCGGCCGGGAGCACGTCCACGGGCCCGGACTGGACGCTGTCCAGGGCCTTGCGGGCGTCGGCGTAACTGAGGGTGTAGATCGGTGGGTTCTTGGCGGCCGCATCGGCGAAGGTCCGGGCGTCGCGCTCCAGGACCAGCGATGAGTGCGAGCCCGAGGCGGCCTGGGCCGACCCGGTGCCCGCGGTGAAGGTGACGAGGACCGCGCCGAGGGCGACCGGGATCGAGACGGCCAGCGCGGCGGTGCGGCGGCGGGCGAGGCGGGGAGTGCGATGCGAGGACATGACCTGTCTTCCGGTGGCGACGGCTGGTTCGGGGTGGGTGTGGCAGGGCATCAGGCGGTATGCAGCGCCGCGCGCAGGACGGTGGTCGCCTGGGTGATGGCGGCGTCGGCGGCCTGAGTGCCGCGCAGCGCGTCGAGCATCACGAAGTCGTGGATGATGCCCTGGTAGCGCGTCGCGATGACCGGGACGCCGGCCTGGCGGAGCTTGTTGGCGTACGCCTCGCCCTCATCGCGCAGCACGTCGGCCTCGGCGGTGATGACCAGCGCCGGCGGCAGGTCCTTGAGCTGCTCCAGGGTCGCGCGCAGTGGGGAGGCGGTGATCTCGGCCCGCTGGCCGGGGTCGGTGGTGTACTGGTCCCAGAACCACTGCATGGCGTCGCGGCGCAGGAAGTAGCCGGTGGCGAACTGCCGGTAGGAGCCGGTCTCGAACGCGGCGTCGGTGACCGGATAGAAGAGGACCTGCTGCACCAGCGGCAGGTCGCCGCGCCGCTTGGCCATCAGAGTCAGGGCGGCGGCCATGTTGCCACCCACCGAGTCGCCGGCCACCGCGATCCGCGAGGCGTCCAGGCCCCTGCTGGCGCCGTCGGTGACCACCCAGCGGGCCACCGTGTAGTTCTGCTCGATCGCCACGGGATAGCGGGCCTCGGGCGACAGGTCGTACTCGGGGAAGACCACGGCCGCCCGCGCGCCGACGGCCAACTCGCGCACCAGCCGGTCGTGGGTGCGGGCGTTGCCGAAGACCCAGCCGGCGCCGTGGAGGTAGACGATCACCGGCAGGCTGCCGGTGGCGCCGACGGGCTTGACGATCCGGGCCCGGACCCGGCCGGTCGGGCCGCCCGCGACCTCGATCCACTCCTCGTCCACGGCCGGCTTGGCGAGCTCCCCGGACTGGACCTCGTCGACGGCCTTGCGGCCCTCGACGGGACCGAGGTCGAACAGGTACGGCGGGTTGGCAGTGGCCCCCGCGAACTCCTGAGCTGCGGGCTCCAGGACGGGGACGGTCGGCGTGTCCTGCGACATGGCGAACTCTCCTTCAGGAAGACGGGATTGAGGTGACCCACCCGATCGGGGCGAGCTCTCGGCAAGTAGCCTATGACCCGATTTCCTTGTGCGCAAGCTAATTGCCAACAACTAGCTCGTCCGATTGGCAAAGCTGGAGGGCGGGCGACGAGCCATGACGGTGAACGGCTTCGCACCCCGCCACGCAGTTCCCTCCACACCGTCCCCGCCCGGCCCCGGAGAGGTCGTCGCGCAACACACTCTCACCGTCGTAGACAACGACTCCCGAACGTCGTGGCGTGACAACGCCACCGCAGGGGCGTGTGCGACCCGGAGATCTTCTTCCCGTCCTTCACGGGCAGCGCGGAGTATGCGGTAGCACCGCCCGCTGCCGCACGCCGCCCGAAAACGGCGAGGACCGGTCCTCGCGCGGGTTGCGCGGGGACCGGCGCCAGAGGGCCGACCGGTGGTGTCGCGGGCTACCGGAGGGGTGAGGCGGGGGTGGGGGTGACGCGGGTGACGACGGACTTCTCGGGGATCAGCAGGCCGTAGACGACCGGGCCGATCTCGTTCGTCCAGCGGTCGTGCTGGTAGACGGCCGCGTACAGGGCCTCGCTCTGGGCCTCGTCCTCGAACCGGCGGATCCACACGTAGCCGTCCTCGTCCTCGTCATCGAGGAAGGAGGCGGTCACGTCCATGCCCAGCGAGGTCTGGAACGGGATGACCACGTCCTCCATGTAGCGGATCCATTCCTCCCGGCGTCCGGGCTGGGCCTGGTAGCGGCGGATCTCGTAGTACACGGTGTCACTCCAAAACGGTTGCTGGGATTGTCAGTTGGTGACGGTGAGGACGAGCTTGCCGCGGGTGCGGCCGGCCTCGCCGCGGGCGTGGGCCACACCGGCCTGCTCCAGCGGGAAGGTCTCCTCCACTTCGACGGCGACCTCGCCGGCGTCGATCAGCCCGGCGATCGCCGTCAGCGCGGCACCGTCCGGCTCGACCAGGAACGGGGTCACCCGCACCCCGGCCGCCTCGGCGGCCTGCGCGAGCTCCGGGGAGACGCCGGCCGGGATCGTGACCAGCAGACCGCCGGGGCGCAGCACCTTGAGCGAGCGAGTGCTGGAACCGTCGACGGGGTCGCCGACCAGCTCGATGACGACGTCGACGTCGGAGACCGCGTCCTCGAAGCGGGTGGTGGTGTAGTCGACGGTCTCGTCGGCGCCCAGCTCCTTGAGCCACGGGTGGCGGGCGGCGCTCGCGGTGGCGATCACGTGGGCGCCCAGGTGGCGGGCGAACTGGACGGCGAAGTGGCCCACCCCGCCGGCGGCGGCGGTGACCAGCACGCGCTGCCCGGCGGTGACGTGGGCGGTGTCGACGACGGCCTGCCAGGCCGTCAGCGCGGCCAGCGGCACGGCGGCGGCGTGCACGTGGTCGAGCATGGCGGGCTTACGGGCCCACTGGCGGGCCGGCGCGGTCACGTACTCGGCGTAGGCGTTCGCGACGCGCGGGAACCACGGCATGCCGTACACCTCGTCGCCGACCTTCAGGGTGGTCACGCCGAAGCCGACCTCCTCCACCACCCCGGACACGTCCCAGCCCAGGGTGAACGGCGGCTCACCCAGCAGGCCCGCCATGCCGGTGCCGCCGCGGGTCTTCCAGTCCACCGGGTTGATCCCGGCCGCGTGCACGCGGACCAGCACCTCGGTCGGCAGCGGCGTCGGGCGCGGCACCTGCTGGACCCGCAGCACCTCCGGGCCGCCGAAACCGTCCTGGACCACCGCGCGCATCGTGTCTGCGGACATGCGTCATCTCCTGAAAAAGCGCTTTGCGGAAGGCCGTTGGCGGCCTTCCCGTTGACGTCGACGACGCTATCCCCATGGGTATAGTTACCTTCAAGGTCTAGTACTTCCCGTCGGGAAGTGACCTGGTGAGGAGAGTCAGCATGACGACCAGCTGCCCCAGCGGCCAGCACTCGCACCACGACGTCTACGCCGCCCAGTGCCCCTGCCGCACCCTGCTCGACCTGCTCGCCAACAAGTGGTCCGCGCTGGCCATCGGCGCCCTGGAGGACGGGCCGCAACGCTTCGGCGAGCTCCAACGCAAGCTCCAGGGTGTCAGCCCCAAGGTGCTGACCCAGACGCTGCGCCGCCTCGAGGACTTCGGCATCCTCGACCGCACCGTCTACCCCGCTGTCCCCCTGCACGTCGAGTACTCCCTCACCGCCCTCGGCCAGAGCGCCGCAGCCCCGCTCAACGCGCTTCGCTCGTGGGTCGAGGACAACATCGACCACGCGTTCCGGCCGGAGCCGGTCGCGTCCTGAGGCTGTCGCCTCGGCGTGGTGCCCGCGTCCGGCTCGGGCCGCGCGAGCCCGCGCCGGTCCCGCAGGTCCAGAACCACCTCGCGACAGATATCGGCGACGCGCGCCTCCTGCCCGGCGAGCCAATGCACGCGTACGGCCAGCTCGACGCGGTCGTGGTACTGGCGAACTCCTCCTCGTGCCGGGACACCGGCAGCCGCCGGCCGACCGGCGGCGATCCGCGCAAGGTCGGCGCCGCTCGGCACGTCCCACAGCAGCCTCACCCCTTATCGGACAGCCCCCGGTACGGTTCGCGTTCCTCGGCCACGGTCCGTGCCGGGGCGTGCAGGGCCCCATGGGCGGGCCACCGACAGGACCTCCCGCGTCTGACACGAACTCGCCCAGCCCACGACGGTCCCGGCCGCGCAGCTGCTGACGGCCGGGCTGCACGCCGCCCCGCGGTGACACGGCTCGGGGACCCGGAGTGAACCGGTTCCTGGAGGGAGCCGTATGACCGGTAGCTCCGGGCCGGGCCGCCACCCGGCCGGGGATTCCAACGGCGAGAGGAACACCGGATGCTCCTGACGGAGGCGCAGGCCGAGGCGTACGTGCGCGGGGTCTGCTTCAAGACCGGCCCGCCCGGCCGGGTCGGCATCGAGCTCGAATGGCTGGTGCACGACCTCGCCGACCCCACCGCCGCGGTGCCCGCCGCACGGCTGGACGCGGCGCTCGACGCCGTCCGGTCCGCCGGCGGCCTGCCGCACGGGTCCGCGCTCACCGTGGAGCCCGGCGGCCAGCTCGAACTCAGCAGCCCGACCGCCGCCACACTTGCCGACGGCGTCCACGCCACAGCGACCGACCTGGGCGCCCTGCGGCGCGCGCTGGCCGATGCGGGCCTGGCCCTGGCCGGCCGCGGACTGGAGCCGCACCGCGACCCGGCGCGGATCCTGGAGCACCCGCGCTACCGGGCGATGGAGCAGCACTTCAACGAGGTGGGCCCCTGGGGCCGGATGATGATGCGCTCCACCGCGTCCGTGCAGCTCAACCTCGACAGCGGCGACGACACCGACAAGATCACCGGCTACCGCCGCCGCTGGACGCTGGCGCACCGGCTGGGCCCGGTGCTGGTCGCCGCGTTCGCCAACTCCCCACTGCGGCGCGGCCGGCCCACCGGCTGGCGGTCCACCCGGCAGTGGATCTGGGCGAACGCGGACCCCGCGCGCACCCGGCCGCCGGAGCCGGGCCCGGATCCGCGCGAGGCATGGACCCGGTACGCGCTGGACGCCCCGGTGATGTGCCTGCGCCGCACCCCGCCCGGTTCCTGGAATGCTCCGCCCGGCCTCGGCTTCCGCGACTGGCTGCGAGGCGCGCCCGCCGAGCGCGGTCCCACCCTGGAGGACCTCGACTACCACCTGACCACGCTGTTCCCACCGGTCCGCCCGCGCGGGTGGCTGGAGCTGCGGATGATCGACGCCCAGCAGGGCGAGGGCTGGATCGTGCCGACCGCGCTGGCCGCCACCCTGCTGGACGATCCGGCCGCCGCCGAGGCCGCCTGGGAGGCCACCGCGCCGCTGTGCCCGGGCGGGGCCCCGCAGCCGTCCGCCGAGGTGTGGCTGCGGGCCGCCCGGCTCGGCGCCGCCGACCCCGAGTTGGGCAAGGCGGCGCTGGCCTGTTTCACCGCCGCCCTCGCCGCCCTGGCCGACACCGGGGCCGACCGCGACCGGCAGCTGGGCCGCGCCCTGCACGCCTTCGCCGTGCGCTACACCGAACGGGGCCGCTGTCCCGCCGACGACCTGCTGGAAGGACTCCACGGATGACCGCGCGCCCCACCCGCGCCGATGCCGCCGCCGCGCTGGCGGCCTCCCGAGCGCGGACGCTCGCCCTGACGGACTGCCTGGACGAGGCCGAACTGCTGGCCCAGCACTCCCGGTTGATGTCACCCCTGGCATGGGACCTGGCCCACGTCGGCAACCAGGAGGAGATCTGGCTGGTCCGCGCGGCCGGCGGGCGCCGTGCGCTGCGCCCCGACCTGGACGACATCTACGACGCCTTCCGCCACCCGCGGGCCGACCGGCCCGCGCTCGCGCTGCTGCGCCCGGATGACGCCCGCCGCTACCTGCACCGGGTGCGCGAGGCGGCCACGGACGTCCTGGCATCCGTCCCGGACGCCGACTGGGACGCCCCCTCCCCCACCGGACAGCAGGCCTCCCTGCTGGCGCGCGGCTTCGTGTTCGGGATGGTCGCCCAGCACGAGCAGCAACACGTCGAGACCATGCTGGCTACCCACCAGTTGCGCACCGGCATACCAGTCCTGGACGCCCCGGCGCCGCCGCCCGCCCCCGCCGATGCGGCGAGCCTGCCGCGCGAGGTGTTCGTGCCCGGTGGGCCGTTCGTCATGGGCACCGACACCGACCCGTGGGCCCTGGACAACGAACGGCCCGCGCACGTCGTGGACGTGCCCTCGTTCTGGCTGGACACCGCACCAGTCAGCAACACCGCGTACCAGGAGTTCATCGCGGACGGCGGCTACGCCGACCCGCGCTGGTGGACCCCGGAGGGCTGGGAGCACCGGCAGCAGGCGGGGCTGGCGGCACCGCTGTACTGGCAGCGCGACGGCCGAACCTGGCTACGGCGGCGCTTCGGCCGCACCGAGCCGGTGCCGCCACTGGAGCCGGTGCTGCACGTGTGCTGGTACGAAGCGGACGCCTACGCCCGCTGGGCCGGCCGACGGCTGCCGACCGAGGCCGAGTGGGAGAAGGCCGCCCGCCACGACCCGGCCGCCGCCCGCTCCCGCCGCTACCCGTGGGGCGACACCGCGCCGACCGAGGAGCACGCCAACCTCGGCCAGCGCCACCTCCAGCCCGCCCCCGTGGGCAGCTACCCGGCGGGGGCGGCGCCCAGCGGAGCGCGGCAGCTGATCGGCGACGTGTGGGAGTGGACCAGCAGCTCCTTCCGGCCCTACCCGGGCTTCCGTGCCTTTCCCTACCGGGAGTACTCCGAGGTGTTCTTCGGCCCGGACTACAAGGTGCTGCGCGGCGGGGCGTTCGGCGTGGGCCAGGACGCCTGCCGCGCCACCTTCCGCAACTGGGACTACCCGATCCGCCGGCAGATCTTCAGCGGCTTCCGCACCGCCCGTGACACCACTGCGGGCGGGTGCTCCTGATGTGCCGCCACCTCGCCTATCTCGGACCGGAATCCACCCTGGCGGCGATCGTCGATGCGCCGCACGGTCTGCGCACGCAGTCCTGGGCGCCCCGGCAGCAGCGGCACGGCACGGTGAACGCGGACGGCTTCGGCATCGGCTGGTACCCGGCCGACGGCGAGCCGCCCGCCCGCTACCGCCGGGCGGTGCCGATCTGGGCCGACCCCAACCTGCCCGACCTCACCCGCGCCGTCCGCAGCCACGCCGTGCTGGCCGCCGTCCGCTCCGCCACCGCGGGCACCAGCCAGGACGAGGCCGCCGCCGCGCCCTTCCGGGACGGGCCCTGGCTGTTCAGCCTCAACGGGGCCGTGCCGAACTGGACCCGACTGCCCGCCGCACTGGGGGCGGACTGCGGACTGGAGGCCGCGGACCTGCTGGCGCTGGAGGCGCGCAGCGACTCCGCACTGCTGTGGGCGATCATCAGCCGCCGGCTGCGGCAGGGCGAGCCGGCCGGCGCGGCGCTGGCCGCGGTGGTCCGGCAGACCGCCGCGGTACGCCCGCAGGCCAGGCTGAACCTGCTGCTCACCGACGGCCGCACGATCACCGCCACCCGCCACGGCGACACGCTCTGGTACCGCACGGCGCCCGACAGCGTGCTCGTCGCCTCCGAACCGGACGGCGAAGGGACGTGGCAGGAGGTGCCCGACCGGTCCCTGCTGATCGCCGTCCCAGGCCGCGTTCGGGTGATCCCGCTGCAGCCCGTCCCCCGAACCAGTACCAGTACCAACGACTCACGCGAGGACCGCCGCACCATGACCGACCGCTTCACGCTCGACCACCGGCTGCCCCAGGACCACCTCGCCACCAGCCTGCGCACCGACGTGCTCCGGGGGCTGGCCACCGCCCCCAGGACGCTGCCGTCCAAGTGGCTCTACGACGCCCGGGGCAGCGAACTCTTCGAGCAGATCACCGAGTTGCCCGAGTACTACCCCACCCGCGCCGAGGAGGAGATCCTCACCCGCCGGGCCCCCGAGATCGCCGCACTCACCCGGGCCACCACCCTGGCCGAACTCGGCTCCGGCTCCTCCCGCAAGACCCGCCTGCTGCTGGACGCACTCACGGCCGCCGGCACCCTGCGGCAGTACGCGCCGCTGGACGTCAGCCCGTCGGCACTCCTCGATGCGGGCCAGGCGCTGTGCCGCGACTACCCGCGGCTGCAAGTCGCCGCCTCCGTCACGGACTTCGAACAGGAGCTGCCCCTCGGCGAGGAGCCCGGTCCCCGCCTGCTGGCCTTCCTCGGCAGCACCATCGGCAACCTGGACCCCGCCCAGCGCCAGTCCTTCTACGCCGCACTGCGCCACACGCTCAGCGCCGATGACGCCCTCCTGCTCGGAGCCGATCTGGTCAAGGACACCACCAGGCTGGTCAGCGCCTACGACGACAGCCAGGGAGTCACCGCGGCCTTCAACAAGAACGTGCTCAACGTCCTCAACCGCGAACTCGACGCCGACTTCGACCTCGACACCTTCGACCACCTGGCGTTGTGGAACGAACCCGAGGAGCGGATCGAGATGCACCTGCGCTCGCGCCGCGCCCAGCAGGTCAAGATCCCGGCGGTGGACCTGGTCCTCGACCTCGCCGCCGGCGAGACCCTGCGCACCGAGATCTCCAGCAAGTTCCGCCGCGAGACGCTCACCGCCGAACTCGGCGCCAACGGCTTCACCGTCCGCCGCTGGTGGACCGACACCGCGGGGCGCTTCGGCCTGCTGCTCGTCGTCCCCACCCACTGAACCCGACCAGGCCGAACCCCTACCAGGAGGAGACTTCCATGACGACCCCGGGCACCGCCGCCCCCCGCTACGACGATCTGCGCGCGCTGTTCGTCAACTGCACCCTCAAGCCCTCGCCGGAGCGCAGCCACACCCAAGGCCTGATCGACGTCAGCAGCGCGATCATGCGCGCGCAGGGCGTGACCGTCGACCAGTTCCGCGCGGTGGACCACGACATCGCACCGGGCGTCTACCCGGACATGACCGAGCACGGCGCCGCCACCGACGCCTGGCCCGCGTTGTACGAGCGGGTGATGGCCGCCGACATCCTGGTGCTGGCCGGGCCGATCTGGCTCGGCGACAACAGCTCGGTGCTGAAGCGGGTGGTCGAGCGCCTCTACGCCTGCTCGGGCCTGCTCAACGAGAAGGGCCAGTACGCCTACTACGGGCGCACCGGTGGCTGCCTGATCACCGGCAACGAGGACGGCGTCAAGCACTGCGCCATGAACGTCCTCTACTCGCTGCAGCACCTGGGCTACACCATCCCCCCGCAGGCCGACGCGGGCTGGATCGGCCCGGCGGGCCCGGGCCCGTCCTACCTCGACCCGGGCTCGGGCGGCCCGGAGAACGACTTCACCAACCGCAACACCACCTTCATGACCTGGAACCTGCTACATCTGGCGCGTCTGCTGAAGGACGCCGGCGGTATCCCGGCCCACGGCAACCAGCGCGCCGCCTGGGACGCCGGCAGCCGGTTCGACTTCCCCAACCCCGAGTACCGCTGAGCCGGCTGGAGCGGGGACCATCACCTGGGTGATCCCCGCTCCGGCGGAGGCCTTCAGCGGTCGGCCGAGTCTTACGGAGTACGAACGCCACTTCGTCCGGCTCACCGCCAAGCAGTCCGGCCGACTAATCTTCCGCCGTGACCGCAACACCTGCAGCAGATCTTGTCGGGCGCGACCGGGAGCTGGGCATGTTCCGCGCCGCGCTGGCCGACCTGGCCGCAGGCCGCGGTGGGTCGTTGCTGGTCGAGGGCGAGCCGGGCATCGGGAAGTCGAGCCTGTTGACCGCCGCGCTGGACGGCACCGGTTGCGAAGTGCTGCGCGGGACCTGCGACGAACTGAACCGACGCTTCCCGCTCTCGGTGATGCTGGAGACGCTGGGCGTCGACGCCCGCTCATCCGATCCCCTGCGCGCCGCAACCGCCAGAGCCCTGACCGGCGCACCCGAGCTGCGCCCCGGCGACCACGGCTGGAGCGTCGCCATGCTCGCCGGCGACCCCGTCGTGGCTGCCGTCGAACAACTCCTCGCCCTGGTCGACCAGCTGTGCACGGCCGGCCCCCTCGTCCTGGCCGTCGACGACCTGCACTGGGCCGACGACGCCAGCCTGCTGCTCTGGCAACGTCTCTCCCGCGCGACGGCCCAGCTCCCGCTGTTCCTCGTCGGCGCCTGCCGACCGGTCCCACGCCGCGAGGAACTCGACCGCTTGCGACGCGACTTGCGCACCCGCGACGGCCTCCTCGTCTCCCTCGGCCCCCTGCCGATCGACGGCGTGGCTGCCCTGGCTGAACGGACCATCGGCGCCGCCCCCGGGCCACGCCTGGCCGCCCGTTTGGAATCCGCCGCGGGCAACCCCCTCTACGTCCACGAAATGCTCGCGGCGCTCACCGGTTCCGCAGCCCTGACGGTCACCCAGGAGGTCGTGGACCTCTCGGCCGGACACCACTCAGCCGAGCCGCACCACTCGGACCACGGCGCGCACGAGATGTCGTTGACCGGAATGCTCGCGCACCGCCTCGACTACCTACAGGACAGCACTCGCGCACTGCTGCGCACGGCGGCCCTGCTCGGCCCGGACTTCTCTGTCACCGATCTCGCCGACATCGTGAAACGTTCGCCCGCCGCGCTGGCGACCGATCTGGACGAGGCGATCACCGCCGGGGTCCTCGAATCGGCCGGCACCCGGCTGCGCTTCCGGCACGGCCTGCTCAAGCAGGCCCTCCACGAGGCGACGCCTTCCGCCTTGCGCGCCGCCCTGCACCGCCAGGCCACCGAGGCGTTGATCACCGCCGGCGCGCCCGTGGAGCGCATCGCGCAACTGCTGCTCGCCGAACCGGCCGGCGCCGACGGCTGGGAGGTGGCCTGGCTGGCCGAGCACGCCGGTGCCCTCCACCGCGCACCCGCTATCGCCGCCGAGCTCTTCGAGCGTGCCCTGCGCCACACTGCGGAGGACGACGCCCGCCACGCACTCCTGGAAGACCACCTGGTGGCGGTGTCCTTCCTGCTGTCCCGACATGACCAGACCGAACGCCTGGCCCGCGCGATCCTGGGCCGCACCGTCGACTTGCACCGCATCGGCCGGACCACCTGGTTCCTCTGCTACACGCTGATGCGCACCGACCGGCTGGACGATGCCCTCGTCCTGCTCCACGACACCATCGCAGCCCTCACGAGTGAGCCCTGTTGGTGGGCACTGCTCACGGCGCTGAAGGCCATCCTGCTGGTCGGCTTCGGACAGCCCGACACCGCGGCCGAGGCCGCCGCGCAGGCGCTGGCGGCGGCAGAGCAGGTGGGGGACGCGACCGCGCGGGGCTGGGCCCTGCACGCGCAGGCCATCACCTGCCTGTGCCGCAGCGACAACAGAGGCGGCCTGGCCTTCATCGACCGCGGCCTGGCCATCGCGGGAACAGACCCGCACCTCGCCTACCTGCGCCTGCTGCTCCTGAGCAACCGGGCGACCGCGCTGGACGCCGTGGACCGCACCGCCGACGCGGTGGACACCCTGCGCCAGGCGCGCACCCTGGCCGAGCGCACCGGCACCCAGATGCTCGCCGTGGTCCAGATCCACGCCGGCGAGCAAGCCTTCCGGGAGGGCCGCTGGGACGACGCACTGACCGAGTTCGAGGCGATCACCGACCTTCCGGGGCAGTTCCTGCGGCCGCTGAAGGCCCACGGCTACCGTGCGCTGATCGCCGAGCACCGCGACGACCCGCTGGAGGCCGCACGCCATCTGGAGCTGCTGCGCGACCACCCGGTGTCTGCCACCAGCCTGGCGCGGGGGGCCTCCGGTCCGCTGCTGATGGCCCGGGCACTGGAGGCCGAGCGGGCCGGCGATCCGGAGCAGGCCTGCCGGATCCTCGCCGTCGTGCTGCGACCCGAGTACGAGCAGGCCATGCAGAGCCGGGCCGCCTGGTTCCCGCCCCTGGCCCGGTTCGCGCTGGCCGCCGGAGACGAGGCCACCGCCCGCGCCACCGCCGAGGCCGCCGACACCGAGGCCCGGCACGAACCGATCCCGCTCAAGCGGGCCACGGCCCAGTGGTGCCGGGGCCTGGTCGACGGGGACCCGGAACCGATCCTGGCCGCCGCCTCCTACCACCGCACCACCCGGCGACCCCTCGAACTCGGCAACGCCCTCGAGGACGCCGCCGCCCTGCTCGCCGAAGCCGGCCGACTCGACGAAGCCCGCACCGCCTTGACCGAGGCGCTGGCGGCGTACACCACCCTCGGCGCCACCTGGGACCCCCGACGCGCCACCCAACGCCTCCGCTCCCACGGCATCCGCCCCGGCGTCCGCGGCCCTCGCCGGCGCCCCCGCACCGGCTGGGACGCCCTCACCCCCACCGAACTTCGCGTCGCCGAACTCGCCGCCCAAGGCCACTCCAACCCTGACATCGCCGAACGCCTCCTCCTCTCCCGACGCACCGTCGAAACCCACGTCTCCCACATCCTCACCAAACTCCACGCCACCTCCCGCCGACACATCGCCAACCACACCCCCCGCCGCACCGCCCCACAACAACCCCACCCCGGCACCTCCTGGGAGTCAGCGCAACGCCGGGGTGGGCCGCTCGACCGTGCTGGAGATTTCACGCCGGCCCATGGAATGGATGCGTAGCTGACCCGAGCCCGCCCGACCACGACTGCGGCACTGATATACCGGATTTCCCACAGTCGGAGCGACGGCCGCCGTCCAGTGATACGCCGGGCCTATCCCAGTGGTTCATCGAATCGGCATTTCCGTTGCCTTACATAGACTGTCATCAGGAGATACGCCACTCATCCCCAAATGGTTCGGGTGATTTCTTTCACGCCGCACGGCACTTCCACGCAGACGTCCTGCAGCGCGGCCTGTGGATAATTGTGAGTCGGCGTTACAAGGACCGCGAAGCGAAGCCAAGCCAGCGCCCCGGGCTTCCCCCGAAACCCGAAGAAATGAACAGGAGGGCGCTTTGTCTCACGAATTGCGGATCGCCATCATCGAGCGCCGCGGCCTGGTGCGCCGGGGGCTGGTGAGCCTCCTGGAGAGCAGCCCGCTGGTCCACCTGACCGCGGTGGCCGCGAACGCCGCCGAGCTCGAAGCCGGAGCGCGCGGCCAGCGCCTGGACGCCGTCGTCCTCGGGGTCCCTGCGGGGACCAGGCAGCACCTCACCGAGGCGGTGAGCGCGGCCGCCGGCCACGGCAGGGTGCTCGTGATCGCGGAATTCGCCGGCGGATCGCCGGTCAGCGACACGCTGTACGCCGGCGCGACCGACGCCTTTTCGGGCTCTTCTGCTCCATCCGTGGGTGGGTCCAGAGCGCCTGACGCAGCACACGCCGTCCCCCGTGCAGATCTTGAGGTGTTGAGGCCCGAGATCGGTCGCGCGGGGAGAACGGCGTGCGGTTCACCACGGTATTGAGGAAG
>NZ_JBICZB010000114.1:0-15292 GCF_043201815.1 Kitasatospora sp. NPDC048296 | reverse complement strand
CCGACGCCAGCAGGCATGCGCCGAGCGGCCGACGACCGATCCCGCCGATCACGACCGCTCGGCCGCTTGCCGGTTACTGAGACACGCTCCTAGGCGGACGCGGGCTCGAACTACGCCCCAACTTCTTCCTCCAGAGCGGAGTCATGGCCATTCCTGCCGAGCACCGTCCGACTGCGCTGAGTTACCCGATCAGCGCGCGGCCGTCGGGATACACCTCAACCCGGCAGACGGACGGGCTCGCCTCGTTGATTGGCTCTGCCCGGGCCCGAGCCCTGCGCGCGATCGGCCAAGGCTCCTGCACCACCCGGCAATTGGCCGAACGCCTCTGCATCACCTCCCCATCCGCCTCCTCCCACGCCACCGCCCTACGCACAGCAGGCGCGATCACCACCGAGCGTGAAGGACGACAAGTTCGCCATACTCTCACCTCACTTGGCCGTGACCTGCTGTACAGCAACCCTGTGGCACACCACGCGACCGCCGAGGAGAGACAGTAAATAGAGCGGCTCCGGCTCAGTCCCGGTCTCGTGGCGCCGACGGGCTGGGCCTCTGGCGACTCCCGGACGGATGTGTGTGTGGTGGGGGCCATGATGCGTGTCACGCCACCACATCCGTCCGGCCACGCTCCATACCGGAGCCGGTACCGGAAGGCGACATCGGGCGGGCTCGCGTTGGCCACGGTCCGCAAGTACGCGCATGCGGTCGCTGTCGAGGACCTGTTGTGTCCACCGCGGCAGAAGCGGAACATGTTGCAGCCCTGGGCCAAGTACCTCAACATGCGCTGGCAGGAAGGCTGCACCGACAGCGGACGGCTGTTCCGTGAGATCCAGCAACGCGGCTATCGGGGCAGCAGCCGCAGCGTCCGTCGCTGGCTCGAACCCCTGCGATCCTCCGAGGCCCCGACGCCCAAGAGGTCCGAGGAGCCCACCGTCAGGCAAGTAGTCGGCTGGCTCACCCGCCACCCCGACAACCTCACCTCCGGCCAGCAGCTCCGCCTCAAGCGCATCCTGACTGTTTGCCCCGAACTCGCGGATCTCCGCAGGCACATCGGGGACTTCACCAGGATGATGAAGAACCTCGACGGCCACCTCCTACCACGCTGGATCAAGGCAGTCAAGGGCAGCGAACTGGCACCCCTGCACAGCTTCGCCAGCAACCTCAACAAGGACTTCGACGCCGTGACCGCCGGCCTGACCCTGCCCTACTCCAGCGACATGGTTGAAGGGCATGTAAATCGGGTCAAATTTCTCAAACGCCAGGGGTACGGGCGAGCCAACTTCGACCTCCTCCGACGGCACGTGTTGCTCGGCCCGTAGCGGTCACGCTCGGTCATCCCGAAATGTTGATCAGAGCCTGACAAGCGGTTCTGATCCACTTCTTGTGGTCCGGTGACGGTGCGTCACTCCTGGCTGGAAGGATGGCGTTCGTGTAACTGCAGCATGCTCTGGTCGGCGTTCTCGCACCTGACGACAGTCGCGGTGGAACGGGTGGTGGTCGACGAGCGGGTGGTGACGTTCATGGCGCGGGCCGTGGCGCCGAAGGCGCCCTGCCCCGGGTGCGGCACGCTCTCCCGGCGCGTTCACGGCAGCTACCGGCGGCGCCTGGCCGACCTGGCGGTGGCCGATCGCACCGTTGCGATCGATCTGCGGGTGCGGCGATTCCTCTGCTCCGCCGCTGATTGCCGCCGCCGCACCTTCGTCGAGCAGATAGACGACCTCACCGAGCGCTACGCGCGCCGTACTCCGGCCCTGCGCAGGGCACTGGAGCGGATCGCGCTGGCGCTGACCGGCCGCCCGGCAGCCCGACTGGCTGCACACCTGTCCGTCCCGGCAAGTCCGAACTCCCTGATCAGGCTGCTGCGCAGGCTCCCCGAGAAGCAGACCACCCCGGCGCCGCGCGTGCTGGGGGTGGACGACTTCGCCCTGAAGAAGGGGCACGTCTACGGGACCATCCTGCTGGACATGGAGACCGGCGAGCGCGTGGACGTGCTCCCCGACCGCACCGCGGAGACGTTCACGGCCTGGTTGCGCGAGCATCCAGGAGCCGAGATCGTGTGCCGGGACCGCGCCAGCGCCTACGCCGAGGCCGTCCGCAGCGCCTGCCCCGACGCGACGCAGGTCGCAGACCGATTTCACTTGTGGAAGAACCTGTGCGAGGCCGTCGAGAAGTGCGTCGCCGAGCACCGCAAGTGCCTCGTCGAACCCTCCGACGAGGCGGCGTCCAGCGTCACCGGCGGGAAGGTGGACACAGAAGCCGACGACACATCGGTGCTCGAGGAGGGGCTGCGGGCGATCAAGCGGCGCGAGCGGCACACTGCCGTGCACGCTCTGTACGACAAAGGCGTGTCGATCGAGGCGATCGCCAAGACGCTCGGGCTCGACCGCAAGACCGTACGCCGCTACGCCCACGCCGCCACTCCCGACGAGGCATCCCGTGGTACCGGCTCGCGTCGCTACGGACAGATCCACAGCTACTCGCGCTACTTGTACCGGCGGTGGAACGAGGGCTGCACGGACGCTGCCCGGCTCCACGCCGAGATCGTCGAGCGCGGCTACCGGGGCAGCAAACGGACGGTGCGCCGCCACCTGCAGGAACTGCGGGCAAGCGGCCGGCCCGCGCCCGATAAGCCCACCGAGCTGACCGTCCGCAAGGCCACCTGGTTGATCACCGCGCAGCCCGACGGCATCGAGGAGAACGACACCCTGAGGCTCAAGCACCTCCTCGCCCGCTGCCCAGAACTGGAGGCCGTCACCGACTGCGTGCGCGCCTTCGCCGCGATGATGGCCGAGCGGCGCGGCGGAGACCTCGCCGACTGGCTCGCCGATGCGGAGGCCACGGCGCTGAAACCGCTGCGCAGCCTGGCCCGTGGGCTGCGCCAGGACTTCGACGCCGTGACGGCCGGACTCACGCTGGAATGGAGCTCAGGCAAGGTCGAAGGCAACGTGAACAGGGTGAAGCGGATCAAACGCGACGGATACGGCCGAGCCGGCTTCGATCTCCTGCGCCGACAGATCCTCCTCGCGGATTGAGCCTTCGTGACGCACCGTCACCGAACCACAAGAAGTGGATCAGAACCGTCTGCCGCGTCCGCTGACACGGCTACCTGGTCGATCTCAAGCCCGTGAAGCCCGGAACTACCTGCTGACGACAGACCACCCCGGACACACTCCGCTCGCCACCGCCACACAACCGGCTTCGGCTGACGGAGTGTGTCCAGACCACCCGGCGTGTTCCGGCTCTCTACGACTTCCCGGAGCACTCCCGTTCACCCACGTCACCCGTGCAATTGCTGTATCGGAGCCTCGTGATCGCCGGCTGTACTCCTACGGCGTTCGAACGGCTCGACGAGTCAGCCGCAGCCCCGGAGGAAAGCCCGCATGGACAACCGCCCCGCCCGTCACCGCCGCCCCTCCAGGGCCCTCCGTCTCGCCATCGCCGGCGGGCTCGGTGCCCTCGCCCTCTCCTTGGCCGGTGCCGGCCAGGCCGACGCCGCCGACGAGGAGGGCCACACCCCCGGCACGTACACCTACTACGCATTCCCGAGCGGTACCGGCTCCCTGCATGACGTCAGCTGGACCACCACGCCGGCCTACGACCCCGGCTACACCGCCGACATCTTCTGGAGCCACCAGTTCGGTCTCGACAACAAGCACGGCGGCTACATCGGCATGCAGAGCAACGGCGGCTCCCCGCGCCACCTGCTCTTCTCGATCTGGGACGCCACCGGGGCGAAGCCGGGCAGCCCCGGCACCAGCTGCGAACGGTTCGACGGCGAGGGCAGCGGCCAACACTGCTGGGCTTCCCTGGACTGGCAGGCCGGCCACACCTACCAGTTCAAGGTCGCCGCCACCACCGGAGGCTGGTTCAACGCCACCGTCACCGACACGACCACCGGCACCACCATCGACCTGGGCAGCATCAAGACCACCGCCACCGGCATCTCCCCCGAGAACATGGGCGACTGGACCGAGTACATCGAGTGGAACGACCCCCGCTCCACCTGCTACGACCAGCCGAACTCAGCCGTCACCCTCAGCCTGCCCACCGCAAACGCGGGCACCGTCACCGCCACCGTCGACTCCACCGACCTACGCAACTTCTGCAAACCGCAGGCCAAGGTCGAGGTGACCGCCCAGGGCAGCACCCAGCGCAACGCCATCGGCAACACCGCCCGGGGCCCGGTACGCAACAACCGTACCTGCCTCACCGCGCAGGGCACCCCCGGCGACGGAACCAAGGTCGCGATGTCCGACTGCACGCCCACCACCGACCGCGCCTGGGTGCTGGCCGCCGACCAGACGCTGCGCCTGCCCTCCAACTACTGCCTCACCGATCAGAGTTCCACCACCGTCGTGCGCGACTGCGCCGGCGCGCCCGCCGACGGCAGAGTCGACGATCCCACCAAGCAGTGGGCCTACGACACCACGTCGAAGACCCTGCGGAACAAGCGGTCCGGCCAGTGCCTCACCGCCACTCCCGACGGCACAACCTCCACCCGGCCCTGCACACCCGGCAGCCCGGACCAGACGTGGATCGTCCCCACTCGCGACGGCGCCCCCAGCGACATCACCCCGCCAGCGCCCTCCCCCACCACTCCGCCCCACACTTCCCACCCGATCTCCCGCGCGGACACCCCGCACCGCGACGCCCTCCCGCTCCTCGCGGCCGGCACGGTTCTGCTCCTCGCCGGAACAGCCGTCGCCCTGGCCTTCTTCCACCGCCGCAACCGTGCCCGGAACCGCAACTGACCGCGCCCGCCTCTCCCCTCATGCTGAACACCCGTGAAGAGGAGGTAGGGGCGGCGCCACTTCGAGTGCACGCTCGAACTGGCCGAGCAGCTCGCACTGGGGCTGCTGCTCGAACCCGGCTGGCTCGTGACGGCGGTGGGCTCCGGCGGCACCGCCCCCGGGCTGGCCCTGGCGCTGCGGCTGGCCGGCCTGCACACCCGGGTCCTGGGAATCCGGCGCCCTCCACCACACTCACCGCCCTGGCGGCCAAGTCCCAAGCCCTGCTGCGGACTCGGGGCGCTCGAATGCCGCGCGTGGAGCTCAGGGCGGACCACGTCATCACCGAGCCCGGCTGGCTCGGCCCCGGCTACGCGCACCCCACCGCGCGCGGGCTGGCTGCGGCCGGGGACGGGCGATTGCGCGGCAGGCGCGATCCTCCACGGTCCGCGCCTTATCGAGATACTTCGCCGCTGGCGGGCGGCCGGTGCACCGGGTGTGCGCTGCTCTCCCCGGCCGCGACCACAACCTGACCGGCGCGCTCGCATCGTGGGCACCAGGGGCTCCGGCCATCTCCCGGACAGTGCGCGGGACGGCTGCAGGGCGCCCTCGCCGCCGCGACCTACCGGCCGGCCAGCTGGAACGCGGGCCGTGGCCTGGGACGACAGGTATAGGTGAACGCGTCGGTAACACGATGAAAAAGCTGTGACGGACTACTGGTGATCATGAGTGCAGTGTGCAACGTTTCTCCCGCACCCCCGGCCGGGGCTCTCCCCTCACCCCGACCCGCCGTCCCGCTTCCCACGCGGCGACGGCGAGCGCAGGAGTTCCGTCATGCACCAAAGCAGCACCACGCCCACGCCCACGCCCGCCGGCAGATTCCGGCGGCTGACCGCCGGCCTGCTCGCGCTTCCCATCGCCGCCACCGGCCTGTTGACCGTGGCCGCTCCCGCCCACGCCGCCCCGGTGGCCGGGCCGCCGATCGCCGTGTCGATGGGTGACAGTTACATGTCCGGCGAGGCCGGGCGCTGGATGGGCAACAGCGACACCTTCACCGGCAGCCGCAGCGGCACCGACCGCGCCTACACCGGCAGCGGCTACGACGCCACCCAGGTCTACGGCAGCACCTCGGGCGGCTGCGACCGCTCCGACTCCGCGGAGGTGCTCAGTGCCTTCACCGCCGCCGGCGCGCTGAACATCGCCTGCTCCGGCGCCACCACCGCGAACGTCCTCCGCGCGAGCAGCGGCGGCCAGTCGTTCAAGGGCGAGGCGCCCCAGGCCGACCAGCTCGCGGCCATCGCCGCCACCCGCAACGTCAACCTGATCGCCCTGTCCATCGGCGGCAACGACCTGGGCTTCGCGGACGCCATCTCCACCTGCGTCAAGGACTACGAGGTCTGGTACTCCTACTGCCAGCCCTCCCAACAGGCCGCGATCAACGCGAAGATGACCGCCGCGATGACGAACGTCGGCACGTCGATCGACGAGATCCGCGCGGTGATGGCCGCCGACGGCTACGCCGCCTCCGACTACCGGATCGTCCTGCAGTCCTACCCGTCCCCGATCCCCCGCAGCTCCGAGAACCGCTACCCGGAGACCGGCTGGAGCCGCACCAATGACGGCGGCTGCCCCATGTGGAACGGCGACGAGGACTGGGCACGCGACACCCTGGTCCCGCAGATCGCCGCCGGGCTCGCCCAGGTCGCCGCCGCCCACGGCGCACAGTTCCTCGACCTGCAGAACCTCTTGCAAGGCCACGAGGTCTGCTCAAGCTCCGCCAGCCTCGCCACCTCCACCCAACCGCCCACGGCAGCCACCAGCGAATGGGCACGCTTCCTGACCACCGGCCTGACCCAGGGCACCATGCAGGAGTCCTTCCACCCCAACTACTACGGGCAGTTGGGCCTGGGCCGCTGCCTGGCCCTGATCGCCGCCCAGCCCGCCGCCAGCAACTACACCTGCCGAAACACCCCCGGCCAGGACACGTCCGGGGTGTACCTGAACCCCCTCCCCTGACCGGCCACCGGCCCGGCGGCAAACGCCGCCGGGCCGGTACCCGCAATCGTGCTCGGACGCTGGCCCGATGGCCGCGTGGCGGAGCGCTGGGACAGCCGTATGGACGCAGGTGCGGCCGTGCCCGCATACGGGGCCGCCGTGTTCAGGCCCAAGGCGGCAACGACTTCGTCGACCCGATCGCGCCACGCGGCGGACTCGTCGGCTGTGAACGGGAAGCGGGTGGTCGGCGGGGACGAAGACGCCGATGGGGTCCAGTCCCACAGGTCCGGGCGCGGGATGCCCTCGGTCCGCTGGATTACAGCATCGCCTCGAACTGAAACTCGGGTGCGGTCAGCGGTTGTTCGGACCAGATGACCTTGCCGCGGGCCGTGTACCTGGTCCCCCAGCGCTCGGCCATCTGGGCCACCAGGAACAGGCCCCGGCCGCCCTCGTCGGTGTCGGCGGCGTAGCGCAGGTGGGGGGCCGTGCTGCTGGCGTCGGAGACCTCGCAGACCAGGCTGGTGTCGCGCAGCAGGCGGACGCGGATCGGTTGGGTGCCGTAGCGGAGGGCGTTGGTGATCAGTTCGCTGAGGATCAGCTCGGTGGTGAAGGTCAGTTCCTCCAGGCCCCAGGCGGTGAGCTGGTCGGAGCATGCGTTGCGAATGCGGGAGACGGCGGCGAAGTCGTCGGGTACGTCCCAGGTGGCCACCTGGTCGGGCTCGAGCAGTTGCGTGCGGGCGATGAGGAGGGCGATGTCGTCGCTCGGATGTGGCGGGACGAGTGCGTCGGACACGGCCTGGCAGGTGTCCTCCGGGGATCGGTCGGCTCGGGCGTCGGCCAGGGAGCGGTGCAGTGCGGCGAGTCCGTTCTCCAGGTCGCGCTCGCGGCCGGTGACGAGTCCGTCGGTGTAGAGGACCAGTGCGGTGCCGGGCGCCAGCCGGAGTTCGGTGGTCTCGAAGGGCAGGCCGCCCACGCCGAGCGGCGGGCCGGCGGGCAGGTCGACGTACTCCACGCTGCCGTCGGTCCGGACCAGGGCCGGCGGCGGGTGGCCCGCCCGCGCCATCGTGCAGTGTCCGGAGACCGGATCGTAGATCACGTACAGGCAGGTGGCGCCCGTGACCACCAGCTCGCCCTCGCTCTCGCGGTCGTCGTCTCCCACAGCTGCCTCGCCGTGGTCGAGCCGCGTGACCAGTTCGTCGAGGCGGGCGAGCAGTTCGTCCGGGGGTAGGTCGAGGGCGGCGAAGTTGAGGACGGCGGTGCGCAGTCGGCCCATGGTGGCGGCGGCGTGCAGGCCGTGGCCGACGACGTCGCCGACGACCAGGGCCACGCGGAAGCCGGGCAGCGGGATGACGTCGAACCAGTCCCCGCCGACCCCCCGCTGCGCCGGCCGGTACCGGTAGGCCACCTCCAGGGCGCTCTGCTCGGGCAGTCCCCGGGGCAACAGGCTGCGCTGCAGCGTCTCGGCCATCCGGTGCTCACGGGTGTAGCGGCGGGCGTTGTCGACGCACGTCGCCGCGCGGGCGACCAGTTCCTCGGCGAAGGCCACGTCCTCCTCCCCGAACGGTGCGGACTGTTCCGCGCGCCAGAATGTGACCGTGCCCAACGTCAGACCGCGCGCCCTGAGCGGCGCGGAGATCAGTGAGTGGATCCCGTACGCGAGGATCCGGTCGGCGGTCTGCGGGTCGCGCGCCTGCCAGGCGTGCGCCCGGTGCAGATCGGCCACCAACGCGGCGTGCCCGGTTTGCAGGGCGGCTTCCTCCGGTGTGCCGGGCAGCGGGTGGATCTGCGCGCCCACGGGGTAGAGCGGCCGGTCGTCGCTGATGCCGCCGGCGGCCGCGCGGCGGATCCGCAGGCCTCCCGCGGTGCCCATGCCGGGGAGCGGCTCGTCACCGCGCAGCACCGCCTCGGCCAGCTCGACGGTGGCGAAGTCCGCGAACCGGGGTACCGCCACGTCGGCCAGCTCCTGTGCGGTGCGCACCACGTCCAGGGTGGTGCCCACCCGAAGTCCCGCGTCGTAGAGCAGTTGCAGCCGGGCCCGCGCCGTCTCGGCCTGCCCGGCCAGCGCCCGCAGCTCGGTGGTGTCCCGGATCGTCGCGACACTGCCGGCACCGCCGCCGAACGGCGCGGTGGAGCGGTTGTTCACGGCGAGCAGCCGGTCCTCGGCCAGGTGCACCTCGTCGGTGGCGGCCCGCCCCGACGCCAGCAACTCGGCCAGCCCCGGATCGAGCCCGAGTTCGATGACCGGCCGTCCCTCCGCCTCGGACGGCAGTTCCAGCAGCCGCCGGGCCTCGTCGTTCGCCAGCAGTACCCGTCCGTCCCCGCCGACGATCAGCACGCCCTCGCGCACCGCGTGCAGCACGGCGTCGTGGTGCTCGTACATCCGCGTCATCTCGGCCGGGCCCAGGCCGTGCGTCTGGCGGCGCAACCGCCGCCGCACCAGCACCGCCCCACCCGCACCCACCGCGAGCGCGGCCGCCGCGCCGCCCAGGAGGAGCGGCAGCTGGCGGGCGACCGTCCGGCCGACGTGCCCGGCGGTGACCCCTACCGCCACGAACCCGGCGACCGAACCATCGGGCCTTGCGACAGGTGCAGTCGTATCCACTGTGCTGCCGAACGCCGAGCGGGTGGTCCTGGTGCGAGGCCCTGTGAAGGCATCCTGGTAAGGGACGACGACGTGCGTACCGATCAGGCCCGGATTGGGAAAGGTGTAGCGGATCCCCGAGGCGTTGAAGATCACGACGTAGTCGAAGCCGCCGCTCTTTCGGATCTCCTCGGCGAGCGGCTGCAGCGCCGCGCTCGGGTCCGGGCCGTCCAGGGCACTCAGCATCCCGGGAGAGTGTGCCAGCGCGATGGCCGTGTCGAGCGTCCGGTGCTCGGCGTCCTTCGTGCTGTAGCTCCGGGCCTGCACGATGAGCGCTGCCGATGCCGCGGCAACGAGCACCACCACCGCGACCAGCAACCACAGGAACACCTGCCCGGCGACACTGCGCACCCGCAGCCACGAGCGCAGCCCACCCCGGGCGGACCGGTGTTCCCCCGGTCCGCCCGGTTCCGTGCCCCCAAGGACATGGCTGTCCACTCCGTTCATACAGGCCGTCCCCGCGCATCCGGGTCTTGGATTCCTCCACGCTGCCACCCCACCTGGTGACGTGCATGCTCGAAGCCACCGGATGGCCGAACAGGCCCTGATCCCTCCGCGCCATCCTGCAGGCGCCCTTCGGCGCTGCACTGCACGAGCGGACCCCTCCGCCTGGCTCGTGCCGTGTGGGCGATGAACTCAGATCCGGGACATGGGAGCACGTTGGTCGACATGCTGTTGATCGAGCGGTACGCGGCGGAAGCATGGCCGACTGTCGAGGCCCGAGAGGAGGGAGGCTGGCTGCTGCGGCACACTCCGGGCGTGCCACGCCACCGGTCGAACTCGGCGCTGCCGCTGGCGGGGGGGGGAGAAGACCTGCTGACGGCTGTGTCTCGGGTGGAGGACTTCTATGCCGCCCGGGCAATGCCGGTCGCCGTCCAGGTGACGCCGGCAGAAGAGCACGCCGCCGCCGGCGTTGACCGGGAACGCCCGGTAGGACAACTGGAAGTCCCCCATGATTGTTGGTTGATCGGGAGCTCGACAGTGGCCGCGCGGCGCGACCCTGACGAACTGCGGGGCGGCGGGGCCGTGCGGCCGGGGTCCTCATCGAATCCTCACGTTGGTCCGGCGAAGCTACCGGACGTCACGAGGCGCTCTTCGGTTCCCCCGCAGGAGAGCGCCTCGTCACTGTTGCCGACAGCGGAAGAACGGTGCCACCGATGATCGACCGCACGCCCGGTCGCCGTGCCGCCGACCGCCTACCGGCCACGGCTCTGCTGAACGCGGGATGCGCCGCCGGGACGTGGCGAGGTCTTCTCACAGCGCCCGGTGTGCCTGCACCGCTGGTCGAGGACGGCGAGGATCTGCGGTTCGCCGTCGACGCGGCGCTGCGCGGCAGGGGTCCGGCCGTCGACGTGACGTCCGGCCGTCCGGCGGCCGACGGGATGCTCTTCGTCACCGAGGACGACTGCATCGTGTTCGACCGAATGCTGCCGTCCGACGACGCCACCGGGTCCGTGCCGGGCATGCGGTGCGAGGGGCGGACGGGGCGGACGGTGCCGCAGCTGTTCCTCACCGCGCGCGACGCGGTCGCCGACCGGATGGAGGACTTCGCGGCCGGCGACGATCACCGCGATCCGCCTCGGATCCACACCGTGCGGGGCGTCGGCTACCGGCTGGAGGGCACCGGACTCTCCACTTCAGGTCACGTCGACGAGGAGCGCGGATGAGTCCGCCGACACCGGCGGGCCGGATCCGCAGGCTGCGCCGCCGCATCACCCTGCTGTTCACCCTCACCAGCGCCGCCGCCCTGCTCGGCATGGCTGCCCTCGCCGTCCACGCGGACGACACCTCCTGGCGCGGACAGGTCGACGCCGACCTGACGGTGCGGGTGCGCGAAAGCCTCGCCGAGCTGAGCACCGGTGACGCGGGCCAGCTGCTGTACCCGGACCCCAGGGAGGGCGGCTACGACTGCCCCGCGGTGACCCTGTTCACCGGCTCCCCGGACCAGCTGACCGTGACCGCCCAGGCGCACCGGCCCTGTGTCACGGTGGCGCCCGGCCAGGTGAAGGCGCTGGCCGACGCGGCCGCGGCAGACTCGGACGTCGCCCGGGCGATCACCGACACCCCGGACGGGCACGCGGTCCGGCTGTTCGCGCAGCCGTTCGTGCCCCCGCCCGAGGACACCGTCAGCGGTGTCATCGTCGCGGCCACCGACATCACCGACAGCAAGGCCGCGCACGACCGGCTGACCCTGGTGATCGCGGGCGCCTGCGCCGTCCTGACCGCCGTGACCGCGTTGGTCGGCCGGCTGCTCGCCGCACGGGCGGTCCGCCCGGCGCTCACCGCACTCGACCAGCAGGAAGCGTTCCTCACCGACGCCGCCCACGACCTGCGCACCCCCGCCGCCTCGCTGCGGCTGCTCGCCGAAACCGGGCTACGCGGCGAGGCCGACCACACCGAGGTCCTGCGGCGCACCCTGCGCCTGTCCACCAGGATGGGCGACCTGGTCGACGGCCTGCTCACCCGCGCCCGGCTGATGGCCGGCGCCCTCACGCCCGAGCTCGAACCACTGCGCCTGGACCAGCTCGTCGAGGCCGTGGTCGCCGACACCCCGGCGGACGGGCACCGGGTGAGCGTCACCGCCGCGCCGGTGGTGGTCCTCGCCGACCCGGATCTGCTGCGCCGCGCGGTCGGCAATCTGCTCGACAACGCCCTCACCCACGGCCACGCCCCGGGCGGGACCGCCGATGTCGAGATCACGGTGGCCGTCGACGGCACGGTGACCGTCGACGACGCCGGCCCCGGCGTCCCGCCCGAGCAGGTGCGTTCGCTCTTCGAGCGCTTCCGTAGCGGCTCGGGGTCGAGCGGCCTGGGCCTGTCCATCGCCGCCTGGGTGGCCCAGGCGCACGGCGGTTCGCTCACGGTCACCGGCAGCGCCCGCGGCGGCGCCCGCTTCCTGCTGCGCACCCCCACACGGACGCGCCCCTGACCTGGGCCACCGGCCGTGATAGCGTTCCGCGGATTTCCCGAAAAGAACAGACGAGCGAGTTCATGACTGAGGAACAGGCACACGGCGCCGGACGGCTGCTGGCCGGTCGGTTCGAGCTCTTGGAGCAGCTCGGCTCCGGCGGTATGGGAACGGTGTGGCGGGCCCGCGACCTGACCCTGGAGCGCGAGGTGGCGCTCAAGGAGATGCGCTCCGTCGGCGCGGCCGAACCGGAGCACGCCGACCGGACCAGGCAACGGGTGCTGCGCGAGGCCCGGGCCCTGGCCCGGGTCAACCACGCCAACGCCGTCACCGTGTACGAGGTGCTGGACGACCGGCCGTACCCGTGGCTGGTGATGGAACTGGTCGCCGGTCCCTCCCTGTCGGCCGTACTCGCCCGGGGGCCCCTCGCCCCGGCCAGGGCCGCGCAGATCGGCCTGGACGTCCTCGCCGCCCTGCGCGCGGCACACGCCTCGGGCATCCTGCACCGCGACGTGAAGCCCGGCAACGTGCTCATCCGCCCGGACGGCAGCGCCGTACTCACCGACTTCGGCATCGCCGCGCTCGAAGGCTCGCACACGCTCACCGCGCCCGGGGACATCATCGGCTCGCCCGAGTACATCGCCCCGGAGCGCATCCGCGGCGGGATGGTCGGGCCCGCCTCCGACCTGTGGTCGCTCGGCATGCTCCTCTACGTCTGCGTCGAGGGCGCCAACCCGCTGCGCCGTGACTCGGTCTGGGAGACGCTCATGGCCGCCTGTGACCAGCCGCTCCCCGCGCCGCAGAGCGCCGGCCCGCTGGCCCCCGTCATCGACGCCCTGCTCGACAAGGACCCGGCTGGGCGACCGGGCGCCGCCGAACTCGCCTCACGGCTCGCCGCGATCGCCGGCGACGACGCCACCGTCCGGCTGGCCCTCGACCCGGCGGACACCCCGACAGTCCGCGCGCAGCACCGCGCCGACACCCGCGTCGACACCCGCGCCGCGAGCCCCGGGACCGACACGCCCCTCCCCGCGCCCCGCCGACGCCTACGGCTTCCCGTCGTGCTGGCGGCCCTCACCGGAGCCGCGGTCGCCACCGCCGCACTCACCCTGCCCCACCCGCACCGGGGAACCGCCCACCCCGCCGCGACGCCCCCTCCGGCCGACCAGGAGAGCGGCAGCTGGATCGCCCAACTCGCCTCCCTCCCCCACTCGGTGGACACCGCCGAACGCGACCACGAACTCGCGACCGTCCAGCAGCAGATACCGGGAGCCGAGCTCGTCGACAGCGACTCCTACGCCTCCCTTCAACCGGGTCACTGGATCATCCGCGCCCCCGACACCTTCGCGGACGGCTACGCAGCCGCCGAGTACTGCGCCCAACACGGCACCGACGACTGCTCTGGCCGCTACCTCAGCCGGGACCCCGCCGACCGCGACTACGACTGCCACCCCGGCCCCACCCCCGACCCCGCCGGCTGCCGCCGCCCCGAGGAGACCCCCGCCCCGGACTCCTCCGCCGCCCCGTAAGGAGCGTGTCCGAAAGACGACACACCCCTTCCTCCAGCAATGCGGCGTCGCTCCAGCCAGACAGCAGGCGTGGCTGGACGTCCGTCAGCGTCTAGTGGACAACAACCCGAGGCTCAAGGAGCGGGAGCAGCGACGACGCGATCGGGAACGCACTCAGGCCGGGCACTGGTACGGCTGCACGGCGGCAGAGGAGGCGCGCTTGCACCGTGAAGATAATCAGAAGTACCAGGCGCTGCGTCGTACCCGAGCCACCGACGATGACCTCGACTACGGCATCCACTTCGACGGCGTAGAGGAGTACACGGACCAGCGGGCCAGGGAGTGTCATGAGGTCATCTCGCTGACCGCGAAGGGTCTGACCAGCGGGGAGATCGTTGCCCACCTGGCCGAGGTCTACGGCATGACGACCAGCAAGGAGACTGTCTCCACGATCACCGACCGGGTCCTGGAGGGCATGGCCGAGTGGCGCACGCGCCCCCTCGACAGATGAACTGGTATGACGGAGCTCACTGCGGCTCACGTGCCTCTCGCGCGGCTCTCGCGGACTTGGTGTCATGAGGTGGATCAGGCGCCCTGTGGGGCAGACGAGATGGGCCCTGACCTGCACTATAAGGACTGTTGAACATCAGTCGGGCGATTGTTCGATCGATGGGGGTCAAGGGTGTTAGTCCGGTAGTTTCAGTCGAGCAGTGCTTGTCGGGAGGGCGCCGTAGTCCTCTAGCACGAGATCCCGGCTTGGCCTAGTAGTGGGACTATCACGATCCAGGTGTACGGCACCCGGTTGGCCTAGCTGTTGATCTTCCTGGTGGGCGTGGGCCGGTTGGCCTACGCCCGTCCGGCTGACAGGCGTCCGTCGAAGGTGATGTCGAAGGCGTTGAGGGCGGCCATCCAGCGGTTGCTCCAGCGTTGCCGGCCGCGTCCGGTGGGATCGAGAGCGAGGGTGGCCAGGTAGAGCCGTTTGAGGGCGGCCTGGTCGTTTGGGAAGTGCCCGCACGCGCTGGCGGCCCGGCGGTAGCGGGCGTTGAGGCTCTCGATGGCGTTCGTGGTGCAGATGATCTTGCGGATCTCGGCGTCAAAGGAGAGGAAGGGGACCATCTCGGCCCAGGCTGGCGAAGCCCGACTCCTCCGTCTGCTTCCCGGCCGCGTTGCGGTACCGGATCTTGTACTCGTGCGGGCACCTCGACCACCGGCTCTCGGGGTGCTCGCACTCCTTGAAGAAGCTGCCCATGCCGCGGATGAGGTTGATGGTGGCCATGGTTGTCGACTCCCGGGCGTCTTGCTGACCTTTTGCTGACCCCGGATGGTCGACCAAGCCCCTGACCTGGGAAGAACCGTGAAACGCGTGGTATGTGGTGGAACTTCATCGGCCGGTCGAACGACGATATTACCCAAGCCCGTTCGGCCCGGGTTCGACGTAATTCGAGGGTTCTGGAGGGCCTGGTGGACTGAAAGCGCAGGTCATCGGGCTGCAGGCGGAGCGAACGGCCGAAAGTGC
>NZ_JBICZB010000113.1:0-15510 GCF_043201815.1 Kitasatospora sp. NPDC048296 | reverse complement strand
CCACCCTCGAACGCGGGATCCGCCGAGACGACGACCTCGCCAACTCCTACCGCGAATGGCTCACCGCCGCTTGACAGCCCATAGGAGCATCAATCGACGCCGGCCCCGGGCAGGTCAGGCCCGGTGCTGCCGTCATCGCGGCCCAAGGGGCGGGGCCGGACTCCTGCCGGCGGCGGATCGGCGGGAGTCCGGTGCGCAGCTCGGCCACGGCCCTGCCCACAGGCGCCCGCCCGCCCAAGCAACCGGAAATCGGGGTGCTTCGGGGACGGACGGTCGGGTAGCGTGCAGGGCATGTCGAGCCCTGAGGCAGCCAAGGTGGGGGCTTTCGGTCACGCCGTCAGCCCCCTGAAGCACTGATCCACCACTGAGGACCCGACCGAGCGCCCTTGCCGGGCCGGTCGGGCGGACGCGTGCGCCCTCGGGGGCCGGCCGCGGTGACGAGACGGACGTTCCTGCCGTGCTTCTCCTCGTCCCGGAGCCTCTCGATGCCCTTCCCGCTCTACCTGCTCGCCCTGGCCGTGTTCGCCATGGGCACCTCGGAGTTCATGCTGGCCGGCCTGCTGCCGGACCTCGCCGCCGATCTCGACGTCCCCCTCGGGACGGCCGGCACCCTCACCTCGGCCTTCGCGCTCGGCATGGTGGCCGGCGCCCCGCTGATGGCCGCGCTCGCCCGTAACCGGCCGGGCCGCAGCAGCCTGCTCGGCTTCGTGCTGCTGTTCGCGGCCGCCCACGTGGTGGGGGCGACCACCGCGAACCTCCCGGTACTGCTCGCCTGCCGGGTCCTCGCCGCGTTCGCCGACGCCGGTTTCCTCGCCGTCGCCCTGATCACCGCCGCCGCGCTGGTCCCGGCGGACCGCACGGGGCGGGCGCTGGCCGTGCTGCTCTCGGGGACGACGGTGGCCACGGTCGCCGGTGTCCCCGGCGGCGCGGTGCTCGGCGCGCTGTTCGGCTGGCGAGCCGCCTTCTGGGCCGTGGCCGCGCTCTGCCTGCCCGCCGCCGTCGGCATCGCCAAGGGCCTCCCCGCCCTCACCACAACAGCCGACCGGTCCGACGGCCCGGCCCTACGCACCGAACTCGGCCGGCTGCGTCGCCCCGGCTGCTCCGCGCGATGCTGCTCGCCGCCCTCGTGAACGGCGGGACCTTCGGCGGCTTCACCTTCCTCGCCCCCGTCGTGACCGGCACCGCCGGGCTCGGCGGGCTGTGGGTCCCGGTCGCGCTGGTGCTGTTCGGCGCCGGGTCGTTCGTCGGCGTCACCGTCGCCGGGCGGCTCGCGGACCGCCGCCCCGGCCTGCTCCTCGCCGTGGCCGGCCCGCTGCTGCTGCTCGGCTGGCCCGCGCTGGCCGTGCTGGCGGACCGACCGGCCGCCCTGCTCCCCCTGGTGTTCCTACTGGGCGCGCTGTCCTTCGCCGTCGGCGGCACGCTGATCACCCGGGTCCTGTACGAGGCGGCCGGGGCACCCACCATGGCAGGCGCCTACGCGACCGCCGCCCTCAACCTCGGCGCCACGATGGGCCCGCTGCTCGCCGCGACCACCCTCGGCACCGCGGCCGGCGGCCCGGGCCCGTTCCACGCCGCCGGGCTCCTGGTCGCTTGCGCCCTGCTGATCGCCGCCGTCCGGCCCCGGGCCTGCTGAGGCCGCGGCAGCCTACCGGCCGCCCGGAGCGCGATCTCGGCTCACCTGATCCTGCCGAGGAAGCCCGGGGCTTCAACCCCCGGGAGGAATCGGTTCCTTGTCTCGGAGCCACGAAGTGGTGGAGTGAGATCCGGAGTTCTGAAACTGAGGCGCTGTCAGTGGTCTTTGTTAGGTTGATCGTGTGCATCTGAGGTACTCGTATCGCATCTACCCGACGGTCGGTCAGCGGGTTGCGCTGGCCCGGACGTTCGGGTGTGCGCGGGTGGTGTACAACGACGCTCTTGCGGCGCGGAAGGATGCCCGGAAAGGGGGCTTGCCGTACCCGAAGAGCGCCGATCTGCAGAAGCTGGTGATCACGGCCGCGAAGAAACCCGCCGAGCGGGCGTGGCTTTCGTCTGTCGGTGTGGACCCGTTGATCCAGTCCTTGCGGGATTTGGACACCGCGTACCGGAACTTCTTCGACTCGGCGTCCGGTAAGCGCGCAGGGCGTCCGGTCGGGCTGCCCCGTTTCAAGTCGAAGAGGGACAACCGGCAGAGCCTGCGCTTCACCCGCAACGGGTTTCGTATCCGTTCGAACGGAAAGCTGAACCTGGCGAAGATCGGCGACGTGCGGGTGAAGTGGTCCCGCGCGCTTCCGGTGGACCCGTCGTCGGTGACGATCGTGCTGGACGCGGCAGGCCGCTACCACGCCAGCTTCGTCGTGGACATCGAGCCTGGTCCCCTGCCCGAGACAGCCGCCGAGATCGGCATCGACCTGGGCCTGACCACCTACGCCGTCCTCTCCGACGGCACCGTGATCGACAACCCGCGCTTCCTCCGCAAGGCTGAGAAGAAGCTCAAGGCCGCGCAGCGGGAGCTGTCCCGTAAGACCAAGGGCAGCAGGAACCGGGCCAAGGCCCGCAAGAAGGTCGCCAAGGCCCATGCCAAGGTGGCCGACACCCGCATGGACTGGCTGCACAAGCAGACCACCAGGCTGATCGGCGAGAACCAAGCCGTCTACCTGGAGGACCTGAACGTGCGCGGCCTCGCCCGAGGCCGACTCGCCAAGTCCGTCCACGACGCCGGATGGTCCACCTTCCGGCGACTCCTCGAAGAGAAGGCAGCCCGGTACGGGCGCACCATCGGCATCGTGCACCGCGCGTACCCGTCCTCCCAGCTCTGCTCAGAGTGCGGACAGCGCGACGGACCCAAGCCCCTCGCTGTCCGCGAGTGGGCCTGTACGGCGTGCGGTGTGCTCCATGACCGCGATCTCAACGCTGCTCGAAACATCCTGGCCGCCGGGCAGGCGGACAGGCTAAACGCCCCTGGAGGGCCGGCAAGTCCCGGCGTGGCAATCCCACACCAGGCACGGCCCGTCGAACGGGGAACCCACCTCGGCGACCTGCGACCCACGGATACCCGTGCCGCAGGCGCGGGAGGAATCCCCCGGCTTCAGCCGGGGGAGGATGTCAAAGCCGGATGCCGCCGAGCTGGCGGATCATGGTGAGGTCGTCGCGGATCGCCCAGCGTTCGGCGATCCGCCCCTCCCGCAGCCGGTAGGCGAAGGCGACCTCCCGGGCGTAGTCGCCGCTGTGGGTGGGGAAGCCGAGGAAGTCGCCGCCCGTCCAGCGCCCGGCCCGCAGGCCGAACTGGACGACCAGGTCGTCCTCGGCGACGGTGCGGCAGCCGCGCCAGTGGTCGTCCTCGAACTGCCGGGCCGTCGTGGTGAGGAACTCCCGGGTGCCCGCGAGGCCGGCGGGCCGGCCGGGGGCGAGGGCGTGGTTGACCAGGTCCGGTGTGCAGAACTCGTCCAGGCGGCTGACGTCCCCGGCCCGGACCAGGGCGTCGAAGCCTTCCACGATCTGCTTGTTGACCTCGGCGCTCATGACGTCCACCTCCTGCGGGCAGCGGCCAGGGACTCCCCCCGCTCTCGACGTTCCCACGGACTTCGTAGGCCTTCCACCCGGGAACGGCGGCGCTTCCCCGGCGGCCATTCCCCGGCGGGAATTGTCCGGTGGCGGCGTCGATTCGAGGATGGGGCACACAGTGACCGACCGAACCCGTGAAGGAGCCGGCCATGACCACCAGTGCCCAGCAACTCGCCGACCGTTACGCCGCCTTGTGGACCGAGCCCGACGCCGATCAGCGGCGCGAGGCGATCGAGCGGCTGTGGACCGAGGACGGCGTGCACCTCGTCCACCCCCCGGAGGGGATCCGCGAGGAGGCCGCCCGGGTGGGCTTCCCGGAGCCGGTGCTCGAAGCGCGCGGCTACCGGGAGCTGGAATTCCGCGTCGCCCGCGCGTACCAGGAGTTCGTGGCGCCCGGGGAGTTCACCTTCCGGGCCCGGCCGGACGCCGTGCGGCTGCGCAACGTGGTCCGCTTCACCTGGGAGATGGTGCCGGCCGGCGGCGGTGAGGCGGTGGGCGGCGGTGTGGAGTTCGTCGTCCTGGACGCCGACGGGCGGATCACCGCCGACTACCAGTTCCCCGGGCTCTGACCAGCAGCTCCGCGGTCCGGGCGTCGGCGGGCAGGAACGCCTCCAACTTCAGCTCGGCGAGGGTCACGTCGACGGCGGTGGCGAAGGTGGTCACCGTGGTCATCAGGTGCAGCTCGCCGAGCGGGGTCCGTAGCTCCAGCGGCACCGCGAAGCCCAAGTGCTGCTCCCCCACCACCGCTTCGGGCACGTAGGAGCTCAACTCCTCGTGCAGTTCGCCCAGATGGCGGGTCCGCTCGACGATGTGCCGGGCCCAGGCGTCGAAGTTGAGGATGCGCGGCGCGAGACCGTCCGGGTGCAGGGCGAGCCGGTAGGCGTTGGTGCCGGGCCCGACCAGGCGCGGGTCGGCGCCCTCGGTGATCACGTCCAGTGCCTCGTTGGCCGCGACCACGTCGCCGCGCCGGTCCACCACCACCGCGGGGTACGGCAGGTGGCCGGCCAGGATGTGGTCGATCGCCGCCCGGACCGGCGCCAGTTGCGGCCCGTCCAGCGGCGTCTCCGGGTAGACGGGGGCGTAACCGGCGGCCAGCAGCAGCTCGTTGCGTTCCCGCAGCGGCAGGTCGAGTGACTCGGCGAGGCGTACGACCATGCCCCGCCCGGGCACCGAGCGGCCGGACTCGATGAAGCTGAGGTGCCGCTGGGTGGTGCCCGCTCGGGTGGCGAGGTCGAGCTGACTGATCCGGCTGCCGGTACGGCGCTCGCGCAGCGCCCGGGGGAAGTCCACGCCCCATTTCTATCCGGGCCCGGCGCCACCCGCCATTCCCCCCGGGGAATTGAGTCCATTCACCGCGACGAGAAGGATCGACGGCATGAACATCGGTGTTTTCCTCCCCACCGGCCAGGACCAGTGGGCGCCCGCCGGCGGTGCCCGCGACCTGATCGGATTCGCCCGCCGGGCGGAGCAGTTGGGCTTCGCCTCGCTGTTCGTCAACGACTCCCTGCTCACCCCGCGGATCGAGCCGCTCACCATGCTGGCCGCGGTCGCCCCGGTGACCGAGCGGATCCGGCTGGGCACCGGTGCGCTGCTGCCGGTCCTGCGCCGCCCGGTGCAGACCGCGCAGACCCTGGCCTCGGTGGACCAGCTCTCCGGCGGACGGCTGACCGTCGCGGTCGGCGCGGCCTTCCCCGGGCACTTCGGGCGGCCGCTGCACGAGCTGTCCCAGGTGCCGTGGGAGCGCCGCTTCGCCCGGCTGGACGAGACCGTCGCCCTCTGGCGGGCCCTGTGGGCGGGGGCGACGGAGTTCCACGGCGAGTTCCACTCCTTCCCCGACCTCCCGCCCGCCACGAGGCCGTTCCGTCCACAGGGGCCGCCGATCTGGCTCGGCGGCGCCACCCCGGCGGCGCTCGCCCGCACCGGGCGGCGGTACGACGGCTGGCTGCCCTACCCGCCCGACCCGGCCGACTACGCCACCGGGCTCGCCGCCGTCCGGCAGGCCGCCCGCGAGGCCGGGCGCGCCCAGGAGGCCGTCACCCCCGCGCTCTTCGTCAACGTCCGGATCGACGAGGACCTCAAGGCCGCCCGCCGCACCATGGACGCCTACGTCCGGTCCAACTACGGCCTGCCCTTGGAGGAGGTGGAGCACATCCAGGCGATCGCCCTCGGCACCCCGGAACAGGTCGCCGCCACGCTGCGCCGCTACACCGAGGCGGGCGCCCGGCAGGTCGTCGCCCGGCTCGGCGCGCTGGAACTCAAGGGCCAGTACGAGCAGTTGGAGAGGCTCGCGGACCTCGTGGCACCGACCGCGCCGTTTGCGCCGACCCCAGCCCTCACACGCCCCGCGTCGCGGTGACCCGCCCGGTCTCGATGGCCTCGACCAGCTCCGCGTGGTCGGCCGTCGTCCGCTCCGCGTACTTCAGCGCGAAGTCGGCGACCGCCTCGGCGAAGGTTTCGGCGCCGCCCAGGTAGCCGGCGATGGCGAGGCGGTCGCCGGTGCGGGCGTGGGCGCGGGCGAGGGTGCGCCCGCACAGGTCGGCGTAGGCGCGCAGGCCGGCCGGGGTCATCGCGTCGACCTCCACCGAGCCCTTCATGTCGCGCAGTTGGCGGCCGTAGAAGTGCCGCCCGGCCGGGCCGGCGGTCCAGCCGAGGAAGATGTCGCTGGCGGCCTGCATCAGGTGCTGCCCGGTGACCACCCGGCGTCCTCCGTGGTGGGCGGCGACCTCGGCGTCCACCCGGGTGGGCGGCAGGTGCTCCTCCAGCACCGACCGACCGGCCTCCTTGAGCTGCAGGAACAGCGGGTCGCGGGTGTCCCGGCCCTCCAGCAGGAGGATATAGCAGCGGGTGCCGACACTGCCGACGCCGACCACCTTCATCGCCGCTTCCACGAAGCGGTAGCGGTCCATCAGCACCCGTCGGTCCTCGGCCAGGGCGGCCCGGTAGTCGCTGAACACCTTGCCGATGTCGCGCAGTTCGGTCCCCTTCAGCTCCTCGATCAGCGGTGGCGAGCTGATGATCCGCCGCCGCCCGTCCCGCTCCTCGGTGAGCTTGCCGAAGGCCTGCAGGCTGGTGCGGCGCCGGGCGTGGGCGAGCTCGGCCTCCGCCCGGCTGCGCCGCTTGGACCTGCCGACCAGCGGCAGCAGCTCGGCGGCGTCGATCCGGCTGTACCAGACGTCGAGTTCGCCCCTCCCGGCCAGCCGGCGCATCGCGGTGGCGTAGCTCTGGACGGCGGTGAGCGCGGCACGCCGGGCCCGCTCGTCGCCCTGGCCGTTGTCCCGGGCGGCGACCGCGATGCTGGCGGCCAGACGCTTGACGTCCCACTCGAAGGGCCCGGGGTAGGTCTCGTCGAAGTCGTTGACGTCGAAGAGCAGCGCGCGCTCCGGCGAGGCGTACACGCCGAAGTTCAACAGGTGGGCGTCGCCGCAGAGTTGGACGGTCAGGCCGGTGTTCGGGACGGCCGCGAGGTCGGCGGCCATCACCGCGGCGGCGCCGCGCAGGTAGGTGAACGGGCTGTCGGCCATCCGCCCGTAGCGGATCGGCAGCAGCCGGGTGACCCGGTCGGCGCCCTGCGCCTCCAGGACGCCGAGCGGGTCGGGCCGGTCCGCGGTCGGGATCCACCGGCCGTGGTCGGAGCGGGAGACGCGCTCGCGCGCGGCCCGACCGGTGCGGCGGCGTTCGGCGGGGGTGGTCATGCGGCGGCTCCGTCCGTCACCAGGCAACCTTCAACGAGTACACCTGACCGCGACGCTAGGACAAGAGTGCCGGAGGGCGCAGCACACGCCCTCCGGCACTCGGCCGATCGGGTGAGGCCGCCCGGGCGGGGCCGCTCGGATGAGGCCGCTCGGATGAGGCGGCTCGGGCGGGGCCGCCCGGTCACCTCACGGTGAAATCGGCCATCATCGCCATGTCCTCGTGCTCCAGGTTGTGGCAGTGCATCATGTACGTCCCCGCGTAGTCGGTGAACCGCACCAGCACCTCCACCGCCTCGGCCGGGCGCAGGTCGACGGTGTCCTTCCAGCCCCTGTCCCACGGGCCGGGGTCCTTGCCGTTGCGCCCGGTCACCTGGAAGTGATCGAGGTGGAGGTGCACCGGGTGGTGCACGTCGGAGGAGAAGCGCCACCGTTCGACGCCGCCGAGCGCGGGCGTGGCGACGTTGCGCCCGGGCTCGTACGGGTCGCCGTTGATGGTCCAGCCGTCGTCGCGACTGCGGCGGAACTTGAAGTCGCGGGTGGTGACGGCCGCCGAGGCGGCCAACTCCTCGATGGTGGACAGCTTGTCGGGCACCGTGGCGTCGTCGCTCACCGCCCGGGAGGAGACGTCGAAGCGCATCACCTCGGCCGTCCGCCCGCTGCCGAAGCGGTTGAGCAGCCGCACCTGGGTGCCGGGCTGGTAGCGGGAGAAGTCGACCACCACGTCGAAGCGTTCGGCGGGGGCGATCTCGATCGCGTCGTGGGTGAGCGGGGCGGCGAGCAGGCCGCCGTCGGAGCCGATCTGGACCAGTGCGTCGCCGCCGGAGGGCTGGGGGTCGAGTTCGAGCCGGTAGAGCCGGGTGTTGGAGGCATTGAGCAGCCGCAGCCGGTAGTGCGCGCGGTCGACGTCCAGGCGTGGCCAGGGGGCGCCGTTGACCAGGATGACGTCGCCGAGCACGCCGTTCATGTAGTCGTCGGTGACGCCGGGCACGGCGAGCGCGGCGTCGGTGGACGGGTACCGGAAGGAGCCGTCGGCGGCGAAGGAGCGGTCGGCGAGCATCAGCGGGAGGTCCCGCTCGCCGCGCGGCAGCGGCAGCGCGTCCTCCTCGTCGTCGTGGACCAGATGGAAGCCCGACAGGCCGCGCCAGACGCCGGGGCCGGTGAAGCCCATCCGGTGGTCGTGGTACCAGAGGGTGGCGGCGCGCTGCTCGCCCGGATAGGTGTGGGTGCGCTCGCCGATTACGTTGTGGCCCGTCGCGTGCCGCATCCCCGGCATGCCGTCCATGGAGCCTGAGGACATGGCCGCGGCGGGGGACCCGACCGGCAGCAGCAGGTCCACCGGGTAGCCGTCGCTGTCGGCCGGGGTGTGCCCGCCGTGCAGGTGGACCACGGACGGCACCGGCAGCTCGTTGCGGTGTTTGATCACCGCCGCCCGGCCGGACCGGGTGACCACCGTCGGCCCGGGGAAGCTGCCGCCGTACGTCCAGGCTTCGGTCCGCACCCCGGGCAGGATCTCCAGCTCGGCGACCTTCTGGGTGATCTCGTAGTAGTCGTTGGTGCTGTCGGTGCGCACCGGCTTGAGCACCGCCGGCACCGGCAGCGTCACCTGGAAGGGCCCCGGCAGGTCGAGTTCGCTGCTGAGCAGCCGCCCGGGGCGGCCCTCGGCGAGCAGCCGGGCCGCCGAGGGGACGGCGACGGCGGTCAGCGCGCCCGCGCCGAGCACGGAGGCGCCGATGCCCAGGAAGCGGCGGCGGTTCACTGGCTCACCTCCACCGGCCCACCGGGGCGCGGCAGCCGCCCGTTGCCGTCCGCGCCGCTCTCGGGCAAACCCGCCCGGACGGGCAACGGCATCCGCCAGGCGCCGACCAGGCCGAACAGGACGCCGCTGACCAGCAGCACGCCCAGGGTGACGTGCACCCCGATCGCCCGGCCGTAGCCGGCCGCCATCTGGCCGACCACGGCGACGGCGAGCACGGCGGTGGTCCACAGCGGCCAGAGCGGACCGCGGCCGGGCCGCCACACCAGCGCGGCCACCGCCAGCTGGAGCACGACCACGGTGCCGATCGCCATCGCGGTGCCCTCGTGGTCCTTGAGGGATTCGTAGGTGCCGTTGAGGAAGCTGCCGGCCAGCATGACCTGGAGCAGGGACAGCAGCGCCAGCGTGGCGGTGGAGATGCGCAGCAGGATCAGCGGCCAGCGGGGCGCGGCGGCGGCAGGGGGACTGCTCATGTCGGGCTACTCTCTGCTTCGGCGGGTCGGGAGGGCGGGCGAGAGCGTAGCTGATCATCCGTCATGATCAGTTGAAGCGAAGGGATTCGGCGGCGCCCAGCACCCCGTTTGCGTCAGCTCCCGGAGGTTTGTCACCCGTACGGGGGCGCTTGTCAGCCTGCGCGGCCGATACCTGACCGACCGTGGTCGATCGACGACGATCCGTCGCCCTCTGCGGCATCGGAGCGTGAGCCTGGTTACGTCACTCCGGGTAGCTACTACGTTCGGCCGTAGGCACGGGCCCCTGTCCGGGGCGCGGGCAGGCGCCGTACGAGGCCCCGCGCCAGGGCCCTCCTACTGCCCGGTGTCGTATGCGGGGACCTTGTTCCCCCGTTCGGGTGCCGCAAAGAATGGGCGGGTCCAGCCGCGCCACCCGTCCCACGAACGGGCGCGCTCTTCGATCCGGCTTCGAGGCGAGTCCAGCCGATCCGACACCGCTGTCGGCCCACAACCCGCCGGCGGGCCCGAACCACGGAAGAAGGATTCCCGATGGCCGCACTCGCCCTTCTCGCAGGTACCGCGGTCGGTGGCGGGCCGGTCGCCGTGGCTGGTCGTGTCATCGCCTTCCTGGACTACTTCGCCGGGGTCTTCACCCTGCTCTCGCTGACCGCGGCGGTCGTGTGCGGGCTGGCCGCCACCGACCGCCTGGTCCTGACCCCGCGGCTGCGGGTGGCCGTCCAGTCGGTGCACCGGGCAACCGCCGTCGCGGCGCTCGGCTTCCTGGCCGTTCACGTCGCGGTCAAGGTCGCCGAGCACCACGCCGACCCGCGGAGCGCGGTCCTCCCCTTCACCGGCACGACCACCGTGGCGGTGGACCTGGGAACCGTCGCGGCCGACCTGCTCGTCCTGGTCGCGGCGACGGGCGCCTTTCGCGGACGATTCGCGGGAAGCCGGCATGCCTGGCTCTGGCGTGTGCTGCACGCGGGCGCGTACGCCTGCTGGCCGATCGCGCTGGCCCACGGTCTGACCGCCGGACGCGCGGCGCACGCCTGGGTCCTGTGGGGCTATGGCCTGTGTGCGGCGCCGGTCGCCCTCGCCCTGCTGGTACGGACCCTCTCCTGGCTGGGCCACCACCGAGCCGTCACCCGGCACCGGCGCGCCTCGAAGGCCCACCTGGCCGGCACACCGCTCCCGGCCGGGCCGACCGTCTTCTCCACACCCTCGGCACGGCACCGTGGCGGTCTGGCGACCGCCTGGAACGGTCCGTCCTCGGCGACCGCGAGCGCGGCGGCCCGAATCGGCACGGTGCCGCGTCGGCCGCGGCACGCCACGCCGGCCGCACCCCCGCACCTGGGGCTGCTCCGGCCCGGCGGTGACCTGTGAGCACCCGGATCGACCTGCCGCAGGTGTTCCACCTGGGGCCGGCCCGGCTGACTGCCGGGCTGGACCGCTTCCGCCGCCTCGACCTCGCCTCCCACACCCACGTCCACCCTCCGCTCCCCCGGCCCACCCGGGACGACCTGCTGGATCTGGCCGAGCACGTCGATCTGCGCGGACGCGGCGGCGCGGGATTCCCCTTCGCCCGCAAGGCCCGGGCCGCGATGGCCGCCGCCGACCGAACCGGGGCACGTCCGGTCATCGTGGTGAACGGCTCGGAGGGCGAGCCTCCGAGCGCCAAGGACCGGATGCTGCTCGCCCGCTCTCCGCACCTCGCGCTCGACGGCGCCTGCCTCGCCGCAGCCGCCTTCGGGGCCGAGGAGATCGTCATCGGCGTCACCGCCGGCAGCCCCGGCGAGGTCTCGGTCCCCGCCGCCCTCGACGAGCGCGACCTGCCGTGCCCGGCCCGGACCGTCTGCCTTCCCGAACGCTTCGTCTCCGGCGAGTCAAGCGCACTGATCCGCGGGGTCAACGGGCTTCCGGTCCAACCCGCCACGGTGCGGGCCCGCGCGGCCGAGGGCGGAACGGGAGGCGTTCGACGGCGCCCGACGCTGCTGTCCAACGCCGAGACCTGGGCTCAGCTCGCCGTGGCCGCCCGGCTCGGCCCCGGAGCGTACGCGGCTGTCGGCACCACCGCCGAACCGGGCACGGTCCTGCTGACGGTCAACCGTCCCGCAGCGGGTCCCCTGGTGGTCGAGGTCCCGTTCGGCACGAGGCTGGGAGACGTACTGGACGCGTGTGGGCTGCGTCCGGGCGCCGGCGTGCTGGTCGGCGGCTATCACGGCGCCTGGCTGGGCCCGGTGGACGCCGTCGGCGCGTCACTCTCACGCACCGGTCTCGCCGAGCTCGGCGGCACCCTCGGCGCCGGTGCGATCGTCGCGCTCACTGCCGACACGTGCCCGCTCGGCGAGATCACCCGGGTCGCGACCTGGTTGGCGGGCGAGTCGGCCGGACAGTGCGGGCCGTGCAGGCGCGGGCTGCCCGACGCGGCCGAAGCGCTCGCCGCACTGGCCACGGGCGCCGACGGGCCCGCCGCACTGGAGGACGTCCGGCGCGCGCTCGGCAGCGCGCAGGGCGGTGGCGCCTGCTCACACCCCGACGGCACGGCGCGCTTCGTGCTGAGCGCACTCGACGTGTTCGCCCGGGACGTCGAGGCCCACGTGGCCGGCCCCGGGTGCGGGAGGCCGGTCCTCGGCGTGCTGCCGCTCCCCCACGACGAAGGCGCACGCCTGGAGGTGGACTGGTCCCGCTGTGCCGGGCACGGGCTGTGCGGCGTACTGGCCCCCGGCCTCGTCCGGCTCGGCCCGCACGGCTATCCCGCGTCGACCACCATCCCCGTCGCCCCCTGGCAGGAACACGGTGCCCGCCGGGCCGTGAACCAGTGCCCGGCACTCGCTCTGCGCATGCGCCGCCCCTGGCCGCCACCGGGCCGGCCCCGGTGAACGGCCTTCAACCGACGGCCGGCTGCACCCGACATGGCGGGTGCAGCCGGCTCCCGGTCCCGGCGCCCTGGCACCTCGGCGCCGCGCGGACGGTCAGAGGTCGTGCGCCACGAACTCGGCCACCTGCGTACCGAGTTGCCGGCCGGCCTGGTTGTCGATGGAGGTGTGCTGGCCGGACCAGACCCGACTGAGCCAGGCTTCGGTGGCGGCGTCCTGGAAGCCGGCGAAGGTTCGGGTGACGCCCTTTGAGGTCACCGTGAGCCGGTGCTGCGCACCGTAGAACCCGGCGAGCGTCGTCGCCGCCGCCTGGCTGAGAGCGCCGTGAGCGCCGGGGTAGGACGGGTCCGGGGCGGTCGGCAGGAGGGGGGTCCAGTGGGGATCGCCGACGATGCCCGGGTTGTCGTGCGAGTCGCCGAGCCGGATCGCGGTCACGGGCCGCCACACGTGGTAGGCGTACTTGGCGTCGTACATCGCGATCGCGGTGTCGGCGAGGGACAGGTCGAGCCGGGCGAAGACCTTCACCGCTTTCTCCAGGCTCGCGTTCTCGGAGGTGACAAGACCCTGCGCGACCTGGTTCCAGACGTTCCAGACGGGCGCTGCCGCCCAGAACTTCGCGGCCGCGGTCTGATCGGGAGTGCGGGTGGTACTGGTCTTGCTCCCCAGGCTCTTGACCTCGTTCAGGGCGGCGGCGTACTCGGCGGTGCCCACGACCGGCGGCGCTGCCGGACGGAACTGGCTTCCGCTCGCCAGCACGAACGGCTTGACCGAGCCCCAGTTGGTGAACACCGGCGTGGGGAAGTCGGGCGGCGTGCGCCGGTAGTCGCCGGGCAGGCCGCCGGGAGTGAACTCCGGCGGCTTGGTCGATGACCCGTCATCGGAGCGCAGACTGATCAGTCGGCGCGCGACCGCTGTTCCCACGCCGATGCCCGCCTGCTTACCGGTGCCGTCGGCGATCGCGGACAACTGGCTCCTCAGCTGCCGGTCCACGCCTGCCCGCTTGGCGGGGTACAGGGCGACCAGCACGTCGTGCGCTGCCTGGTCCGCTGCGACGTCCGCACGTGCGCCCTGAGGTGCCGGCACCGAGAACACGTACGGAGGGGCCGCCCGGGTGATCGACACCACCGCGTCGTACTCGGCGGCCTGGAGGATCGCGAAGCTGCGCGTGGGCTGGACGGTGGACGGTTGGGCTTTCGGATCGCCCAGGATGGTGATGAGCTCGCGGTTCCACGCCACGACCGACGCCCCGGACGCGTTGGCGGCGGTGCTCGTGGTCGGTGGCACAGCGGCGATGGCGGTGGAACCGAAGGCCGGGCTGGTGAGTCCGGCCGCCAGCACGGTCCCGGTCAGGACGGCGAGTGTCTTCTGCTTTCCACACATTTGGGTGGCTCCTTCTCGCTGGTGGCGGGCTTCCCCGGGCAGCTACCGGCCGCGGTCATCTCGGCTCACTCCTTGCGGGACGGGGGGGGAAGGAGGGGATTCCGAGGATCGGTGCTCGTCAGTTCCACGGGTGCCGACGGCTGTACGGTTCGGTATGTAAGCACCTTTTGTGAGATTTCACGGATTAGTGGCATATGCGATGATCGACTTATGCCGTGGAGTCTTCGGAGGCGCGGTCCATCGAGTGAGCCGGATCGCTCCGGGGACCGTGTCTCTGGTACGGGGACCATCTCCCGCGCGGACGAGGAACTACTCCGCACCCTGTACGCGGAGCATGCCGGGCCGCTGCTTCACTTCGCCCTGCGACTGACCTCAGGAGACTGGCAATGGGCCGAGGATGTCGTGCAGGAGACACTGCTGCGGGCCTGGCAGCACCCGGCGGCGTTCGACCCCGAGCGCGGACCGGCCCGGGCGTGGCTGTGCACGGTCGCCCGGAACCTGGTCATCGACGCCCACCGGGCCCGCCGGGCCAGACCGACCGAGGTCGACGGGGAGGCGCTGGAACGGCTCGCGGAGCAGACGCCCGGAGAAGACGAAATCGAGCAGACGCTGCAGAGCTGGGCGGTGGCCGAGGCCATCCGGACCCTCTCCCCGGATCACCGGGCCGTGCTGCTGGAGACGTACTACAGAGGCCGGACGATGGTCGAGGCCGCGGAAGTGCTCGGCATTCCGGTGGGGACCGTGAAGTCGCGCACGTACTACGCCTTGAAGGCGCTGCGGCTGGCGCTGCAGGAACGGGGCATCGAGCCGTGACAGCGTCGTGGAGGAGGTGCGGACCATGAACGGCGACCGTGACGCCTTCCGGATGTCCCTGGGCGGATACGTGCTGGGAACGCTGTCCCCGGCGGAGACCGAGCAGGTCCGCGCCCACCTCGCGGAATGCGCCGAGTGCCAGGCCGAGCATGCCGAACTGGCGGGGCTGCCCGCGCTACTCGCTAGGGTCAGCGAGGCCGAGGCCGAGGCCGCAGGCGAGGCAGCGCCCGTGCCCAGCGAGGACCTGGCCAACCGGTTGGTACAGCGGGCCGCCGCACGCGAACGAGCACGGCGGGAGCCTGCGGCCACTGCGGCGCCGGGCGTGCCAGGCGTGCCAGACGTGCCAGGCGTGCCGCAGCGAACCGAGCCGAGCCGGCTCGACCGGCTGCTCCAGCAGGCCGCGTCCCGACGTCGGATCGCCGTGCGGAGGCGACTGGTTGGGGTCGCAGCCGCCGCGACGCTCATTGCTGCGGCAGCGTCGGGCGGTACGTGGCTGGCTACCATCGCGTCCACGAGCAGCCAGGTGGCGCAGCCCGCGCCGACGTCACCGGCCCCGGTCCGCACTTTCTCCGGATCCGACCCCACCACCGGCGTGTCCGCCTCGATCGAGGTCTCGCCCGCCGCCTGGGGCAGCGTGCTGCAGGTCTCGGCAAAGGGGGCGCCCGCCGGGATCACATGCAGCCTGCAAGCGGTCGGGGTCACGGGCACCACAGCGACCGCCGCCACCTGGCAGGCCGGCGAGTACCCGGGTGGCGCCAAGATTTCCGGGACCGTACCCATGTCCCCAGGAATGATCAGTCACTTCGACATCTACGCCGGCAACGGCCAGAAGCTGCTCACCGTCCCGGCGTGACGCCCCGGCCCGGTCGGCACCTGACTCGCTGCTCGACTCCACGACCGACCGGGAAGCGCGAAAAGGCCCCACCCGGAAACCGGGTGGGGCCTTTTCTGAATGATTGTTCGGCGGCGTCCTACTCTCCCACAGGGTCCCCCCTGCAGTACCA